>JAYVEE010000280.1:0-3284 GCA_043749005.1 Polaromonas sp.
GCAAAAACCACAGCAGTTCATGCACGATGGATTTGAGGTGGACTTTTTTGGTGGTTACCAAAGGAAAGCCGTGCTTTAAGTCGAACCGCATCTGATAACCAAACACGCTTTTGGTGCCCGTGCCGGTGCGGTCGGCCTTAAAAACGCCATGCGTGTCAACGTGGCGCATGAAGTCTTCGTATTGTGCGGAGCTGGATGGGGTCATGAACGAACCGGGGTAAATATCACAAAGGCGGGCGAGATGCGGAAGGATCTCGGTGGGAATTATGCCCTCAGCACACGACCCGGGTTCATCAGGCTTTGAGGGTCCAGCGCTTGCTTGATAGCGCGCATCATGCCAAGAGCGACAGGGGATTTGTGGTGTTCAAGCTTGTCCAGCTTCAGGCTGCCAATGCCGTGCTCCGCAGAAATAGAGCCATCAAAACGAGCTACAGAGTCATAAACAATCGTATTCACGTCAGCTTCATGGTCACGCAAAAACGCCTTTGAGTCACCATCACTGGGTGCTTGCACGTTGTAATGCAAATTGCCATCACCCAGGTGACCAAAATTGACCAGTCGCACACCGGAAATCGTCGCCTGTAGCTTTGCGTCTGTCGCGGTCACAAATTCAGGAATGCGCGACACGGCAATTGAAATATCGTGCTTGATGTTTAAACCCTCTTCAGCCTGCGCCAGCGGAATGCTTTCACGGATGTGCCATAGCTGCTTGGCTTGGGTCAGGTTTTCAGCGACTACCGCATCGGTCACGCAGCCGTCTTCAAACGCGGTCTCCAGCAGGCGTTCAAATTGCTCGCGCGCATGGGCTTCACTTTCATGGTCAGAGTTCTCAAGCAAAACGCAATAAGGCGCGTCCTGCCAAAGCGGCACACGCTGCTGTGGGTAATGTTTGGCCACCAGACTCAGTGCAAATTGCCCCATCACTTCAAAGCCCGTCAGGCCTGCGCCTAAATGTTGATGCGCCAATCCCAGCAGCGTCACCGCATGCTGCATCGACGGCACGGCAGCCCACGCGGTCAGGCGGGCAGCGGGCATCGGGTAAAGCTTTAAAGTTGCTGCAGTAATGATGCCCAGCGTGCCTTCACTGCCGACAAACAGATCCCGCAAGTCGTAGCCAGTGTTGTCTTTGCGCAATCCGCTCAGGCCGTGCCAGATCTCGCCTTGTACCGTCACCACCTCCAGGCCCAGGCACAAGTCGCGCGCATTGCCGTAGCGCACCACTTGTGTGCCGCCTGCATTGGTGGCCAGATTGCCGCCAATGGTGCAACTGCCTTCGGCTGCCAGACTCAAGGGAAACAGAAAGCCTGCTTTTTCAGCGGCCTCTTGCACAGTCTGCAATATGCAGCCTGCATCAACTGTCATCGTCAGGTTGGCCGTATCAATACCGCGCACCACGTTCATGCGCTGCAAACTCAACACAACTTGCTGGCCTGATTCGTCAGGTATGGAGCCGCCGACCAAGCCTGTGTTGCCGCCTTGGGTCACGATGCTGACACCACAGGCCGCGCAGGCTTTGACAATGGCTGCGACCTCTTGGGTATTGGCAGGCCGCGCCACTGCCAACGCCTTGCCACGCGAGCGTTTGCGCCAATCGAGCTCGTAAGCCGACAAGTCGCCATCAACCAGCACATTCGTCTTGCCAATAATTGCTGTCAATTGCTCAATCAAGCTGTGATCCATGGTCAATAGCTTTCCTTGGGTAGCTTGGCAATACCTTTAAAGCGAATCTTGACATGCAGCGAGCATGCCGCGAACAATATCAAACACAAGACCACTTCAAGCATTGCCAGGTAATTGCCAGGCGCTTTATCGCTCCAGGCGCGCACTATTCCCTCAGTAAAATATAGCCAAAGCAACAGGCTCAGCCAGCGGTAGGTGTACATGCGGTTTTTCAACACACCCGCCAGCGGCAATATCAGCGGGAGCACTTTCAATGCCAACAGCGATCCGCCAGGCCGGATGGGTGCCAGCACCATCTCCCACAACACGCCGAGCACGATCAGGCCCAACAAGCTGGCAGCAGCTGTCCAGCGGATGGTTTCAATTTGATTTTCTTTGTTCATAAGGCCGATTGAAGTCTGAGGCATGATACCGGGGATGAATTTTCAACAACGATTGCAAGTCTTTTGGGCAGACCTCTCGCATTTCCCCTGGCAGGACACGCTACTGACGTTGAAAGGTCGTTTTCGCGAAGACCACATGGGCCTGACGGCCAGCAGCCTGACATTTACTACAACGATTGCACTGGTGCCCTTTTTTACCGTGGCATTGGCGGTGTTCACAGCGTTCCCAATGTTTTCAAAAATGCAGGGTACGTTGCAAGGCTGGTTGGTTGACAGCCTGATTCCTGACAACATTGCCAATCAGGTGCTGGGTTACCTGACGCAGTTCAGTAAACAGGCCAACAAGCTGGGTGTAGCGGGCCTGGGTATTTTGCTGGTCACGGCCATTGCATTGATATTGACCATCGACCGTACCCTCAACGGAATTTGGCGCGTTAAAAAAACGCGTCCGTTTACCCAGCGCGTGCTGATTTACTGGTCGGCCATTACGCTCGGGCCCGTGTTGCTGGGCGCCAGCCTGGCGTTGACTGCATCGGTCATCACCGCTACCAGCGGTTTGGTTGGAACACTGCCGTTTAGCTTGCGGTTTTTGTTGGGAACGTTTCAGTTGTTTTTGAATGCAGCCGGGCTCGCTGCGCTTTACCGCTATGTACCCAACACTTATGTGAAATGGACACACGCCTGGGTTGGCGGTGTCGTAGCAGCGGCAGGTATAGAGTTGGCAAAAAAGGCGCTGGGTCTATATCTGAGCTACGTCCCGACCTATTCAATGATTTACGGCGCATTTGCAACTCTGCCCATCTTGCTGATCTGGATTTACGTGGCCTGGGTGATTGTGCTGATGGGTGCAGTCATAGCAGCCTATTTGCCTAGCCTACTGGCCGGTGTTGCCCGGCGCGGCGGCGGCCACGGTTGGCAGTTCCAATTGGCGATGGAGGTATTGCAACGTTTAAACAACTCCAAAGCGACGACGAATCGGGGTCGCAGTGCGTCAAGTCTGGCACTGGCCTTGCAGGTTGACGTATTGCAACTCGAACCCGTGCTGGGCATGTTGGTAGAGCTTGACTGGGTAGGCCAACTGGATTCGAATGCCGAAGCTGGTGCCGATGAGGAGTCAAACTATATTTTGCTGGCTAACCCCGACCAGACACTGCTTGAGCCATTGATACAGCGGCTGCTGCTGGACAAGACGGATTCAACCATGCCTTTGTGGGTTGCAGC
>JAYVEE010000281.1:0-3283 GCA_043749005.1 Polaromonas sp.
AAGCGGAGCTGTCAGCATGCCTGCCAGCGCCGCCATCGCGCCTTTAAAACCAAAATAACGGGCACCAATCATGACTGACAGGTTCACCACGTTGGGCCCAGGCATGATTTGTGCCACTGCCCATTCTTCAACAAACTCTTCCCGCGTCATCCAGCGTTTTTTCTCTACGAGTTCGCGCTGCACTACTGCCAGCACGCCGCCAAAACCTTGCAAGGCGAGAAGCGTGAATGATACGAAAAGATCGGCAACTGACTTGGGTCGCGCCCGTAATTCTTGTGTTTCGTTCCGCATGTACATATTATCACCAGGACGTGTCATGACTCGGTCACAAATACAAAGCAACGTTAGCCGTTAGTTTTTTTATTGAAAGTCTTCCATATTATTTGAAAGCAATCTGCAACAGCCCAATCAGTTCGACCCAGACGATCTGGAGAACAACACCAGCGGCAACCCCAGCATGCACGATGTGTTGGCTGCCCGCATGCACCATCGCCATATTTTAAAAGACGGTGTTGGCGCCATAACGATGGCCGGCCTGGGAACGCTGGGTTTGACGGCCTGCAGCACCATGCCTGGCGCTGGTATTACTGGGCTGGTACTTGGCTTCAAAGCGGTTAACAAATCACTGATGGACCGCGTGACTGATGCGGAGGGCTATACCGCCACTGTCATTTATGCAACTGGCGATCCGATTGACGGCGTTGTCAGGGATTACAAAAACGATGGTTCAGACGACAACTTTGCCCGTCGCGCGGGCAACCACCATGATGGCATTCATTATTTCGGTTTGAACGCCTCCGGCCAGCGGGACGACAGCAACCTTGACCGCGCGTTGCTGGTCATGAACCATGAAAACATCACCGGGAAGGTCAGGTTTATGCACACAGGCGGGCAAACCAACATTGCTGCCAATTCCGGCCCTCGACCTGAAGCAGAAGTACTCAAAGAAATTGAAGCGCACGGCGTGTCGGTGGTTGAGCTGCGTAAAAACACTTGTAAATATGGCTATGTAAAAACATCGAGCTTTAACCGCCGTATAACTGCCAGCACTCCGATGGAACTTACCGGTCCTGCGCGCGGCTCGTCTTTTATGAAACCCCTTTTTTCTCCCAATCGCACACAAACCCGAGGCACGGTCAACAACTGCGCCAACGGCTACACCCCTTGGGGTGCATATTTGACGTGCGAAAGAAACTGGGCGGGTTACTTCATTCGCAGCAACGACACGGTCGTACGCAGTCAGCGTGACAACTCTGCTCTGCTGCGCAATGGCATTCGCTCCGGTGCATCGGGTTTTGCCCATAACCGCTGGGCCAGCGTGGTGGCCAGTGGTGCTGCAAACACACAGTTCAGCCGCTGGGATTGCACTGCAGATGCCGCCAAAGCAGCCGACGGCACGGGTGACTTCCGCAATGCGGCCAACACCTTTGGATATGTGGTGGAAATCGATCCGTTTGATCCGGCATCTGTGCCCGTCAAACGGACCGGATTGGGTCGTCGGGCCAATGAAGGGGCAAGCCCCAGCAATGCCAAAGTGGGTCAGCCGCTGGCTTTTTACATTGGCTGCGATTCACGCGGTGAGTACGTTTATAAATTTGTGTCCAAAAAGCTTTGGCTGGGCTGATGCCAACCGCAGTGACCGCTTGAATGTAGGCGCTGAATATACGGACGAAGGCACGCCGTACGCGGCCCGTTTTAATTCCAACGGTACGGGCAGTTGGGTCAAGCTGGACCTGAGCAACCCAGACGTGTCAGCAGGTGTTCCCGCCAGCGCGTTGAACCCGGCTGGTTACAAGTTTGAAAACCAGGCTGATAGTTACGTTAACACCCGCCTGGCTGCAGACGCTACCAAAGCCACCCCTATGGACCGCCACGAATGGACTGTCGTGAATCCGAAAAACGGAGAAATTTACATCACCATGACCGAGAACCCCGATCGCGGCAACACTGCAGCGACATCAAACAACAACTTTCGCAACCCGGAGGTCGATGCGGCCAACCCGCGCTGCTGGCTCGACAGTAAAGTTGTGTCGTCGCAAAATGCTGCCGCTGTGCCAGCACAACGCGGCAACGTAAACGGCCACATCGTTCGTATCCGAGAAGATGGTGACACAGCAGGCGCAGCCAGTTTTAAGTGGGACATTTTTTTGTTTGGCGCACAGGCTGTGGCTGATGCCGCTATCGACAACGTTAACTGGCAAAAAATGTCAATTTGTCAGGTTTGAGCCCGCTGAATGATTTGTCCAAGCCAGACGGTTGCTGGTTTTCCCCCTCCACGGGGATTTTGTGGATCCAGACTGATGACAACACCATGACCGACCAGAGCAATTGCATGCTGCTTGCAGCGATACCTGGCAATCATGGCGACGGAGGTGCGATAACCGTCGTCAACAAAGTCGATGGCAGCCCGAACCGCGGCGTGACTGAAGACAAAACGGTCACCACTTACATGGGCCGCAAGATGACTGACGTCACTTTCCGGCGCTATTTGACTGCACCAACTGGTGCCGAAGTGACCGGACTGACCGAGTCGCCTGACGGCGGTGCGCTGTTTGTCAATATTCAGCACCCCGGTGAAAACACCACCAATGCCCAATTTACAAGCAAGATTTTTGAAAGCAATTGGCCAGGTAATGGCCTGGGTACGGCAGCTTACGGCCCAGGCGGCGCATCAGCCCGCCCACGGTCCGCCACCATCGTGATCACTAAAAACGACGGCGGTGTTATCGGGCTGTAAAAGCATCAACGGCGGTCCTGGCACAAAATAGCGTTCTTCAGCTTCTGGAAATGCCATGACCACTGTTTTAAAAATTGATTTTGTCTCTGACGTTTCATGCCCCTGGTGCGTCATTGGCTTGAGGGCGCTTGACCAGGCGCTGGCCAACGTTAAAGCCGACATCGCAGCCGAAATTCATTTTCAGCCGTTCGAGCTGAACCCGCAAATGGGCCCCGCTGGCCAAGAGATTACCGAACACATCACGCAAAAGTACGGCATCACCCCGGCGCAAGCCGATGCCAACCGCGAGAACATACGCGCGCGCGGCGCTGACCTGGGTTTTCGGTTCGCGATGGCTACTGATGCGGGTGGTGGACGCGGCCGCATCTACAACACTTTTGATGCGCACCGCCTGCTGCATTGGGCTGAAACGGTCAGTCTTGACAAGCAAAAAGCACTGAAAGAAGCACTGTTTGCAGCTTACTTCACGGATGGTCAAAGCCCAGCCTCGCACGATGTGCTGGTGCGTGTGGCGGGGCAGGTGGGTCTTGATATGGCGCAGGCCAA
>JAYVEE010000282.1:0-3268 GCA_043749005.1 Polaromonas sp.
CCAGCCGAGCCAATTTACTTCTCGTCTTTACCCTGCTTGTCGTCACTCTCCCCCTTCAACTCCCCGTTTTTGCGGCCTGAAAACATCGTCCACCAGACAATGAATATAAGGACCAGCAGCGCGCCCAGCGCTTCAAGCAACAATAAGGTCATGACGCATTTTCCGACTTGGTTTCAAAAACGGTTTCAAACGGCTGCCATTATCACCAGCGGGGTTGTTTTGGCGGCTTGTTCTGTTACGCCGCAGCTCACCTTACCGCCCGCGCCACCTGCCCCGACTGACGCGCCGGCCAGTACGCGACGCTTTGAGGACAACGGCGTGTTGCCGCCGGTTATCACGCAAGCCAAAAGCCGCTGGGTGCCTGTGCGCTGGGCTGAGCTGCCGGGGTTTGAAGACGACAAATTGTTTGAAGCGTGGAACGCCTGGCTAAAAAGCTGTGAGCGGCCTGGCAGTACGTTTGCTGCTTTGTGCGCAGATGCACGCCGCCTGAGCATTGCCTCAAGTGCGGAGCAGCGCGCCTGGATGCAGGCAAGGTTGCAGCCGTACCGGGTTGAATCCACACAGGGCAGTGCAGATGGGCTGCTGACGAGTTATTTTGAGCCGCTGCTCAAAGCCAGCCGCCTGCCGGGCAATGGATACGATGTGCCGCTGTACAAAACGCCTGCCGGTTTGGGCAGCCGCAAACCGTGGTTCAGTCGGCAAGACATGGACACGCTGCCTGAAGCGCAGGCTGCATTGCGCGGACGCGAGATTGCCTACCTGTCTGACCCGATTGATGTGTTGCTACTGCACATTCAAGGCTCGGGGCGTTTAAACATTACCGAGCCAAATGGTGCGCAGCGCATTATTCGCGTAGCGTTTGCCGGCACGAATGACCAGCCGTACCGCAGCGTTAATCAGTGGCTGCAAAGCCAGGGCGTGACCAAAATCAACCCCTGGCCCGACGCTACCAAAGCCTGGGCCGCGCAAAACCCGCAGCGTGTGCAGCAACTGCTGTGGAGCAATCCGCGCTATGTGTTTTTCAGGGAAGAAGCTTTGAGTGACCTGGACGCTGCCTTTGGCCCCAAAGGTGCGCAGGGCGTGCCGCTGACACCCGGCCGCTCCATTGCGGTTGACCCGGGCAGCATCCCGTACGGCACACCGGTTTACCTGGCGTCACGAGGGGTGGCGGGCAACCTGCAAAGACTGGTATTTGCGCAAGACACCGGCAGTGCGATTGTGGGCGCGGTGCGGGCCGACTACTTTGCCGGTACGGGCCAGGAGGCCGGTGAGTTTGCAGCCAAAGTCAACCAGCCGCTAAAGCTGTGGGTGCTATGGCCTAAATAAGTCAGAATTTATGTGCTATTAATTAAGTAGCTGCTTCCGCCCGTATTTATTGGAATACAGACCATTTTTACTCTTGAAAACGGCGTATTTTGCTTTTTTAGCCTGTAAAGCACTAAGACCGTGCAAACGGCCTCAAGCCAGATTACCGCAACCGGCACTCACGCAGCAGTGCAACCATGGCGCGTAAGCCCACCGCGTCAACGCCCCCGCCAAGCTGATACGCCTCACCCGCCGGGTAGACCACCAGGCGCCGGGCGGGCTGAATATCTTCGCAGGCGCTGTAAAAGCCGCGCCTGGGCGGGCTGCCCGGGCCGCGCTTGATCTCTATCGCCCAAATGCCGTGGCCGGGCACGCTCATCACCAAGTCAATCTCGGCACCATTGCTGGTGCGGTAAAAACCGGCGCTGGTGTTGACGGGTGCGGCATTGAGCAGCGCCTCAATGACAAAGCCTTCCCAACTGTTGCCGACCACCGGGTGCGCCAGCACATCATCAGCAGCCACAATGCCCAGCAGCGCATGCACCAGCCCAGAATCACGGATGTACAGCTTGGGCGACTTCACCATGCGCTTGCCCGTGTTGCTATGCCAGGGCGTCAAGCGGCGCAGCAGCATCAGGTCAACAAATAAGTCCAGGTAGCGATGCACCGTCTTGGCATCCAGCATCAGGTTTTTACCCAGCATCGACACATCGAGCAGCCCGCCCTGGTTGTGCGCCAGCATGGTCCACAGGCGGCGTAGCGTTTCTGCCGGGATGCGCGCGCCATAAGCGGGTATGTCGCGCTGCAAATAGGTGTTGATCAGGCTTTGCCGCCAAGCCATACTTTTAGGCTGCGAACTTGCTAAGAAGCTGCTGGGGAAGCCGCCACGCAGCCAAAGCTGGTCTTGCGCCTCAAGCTTCAGCTCAAGCGGTTGAAAAGGTGGCAGTTCCAAATAAGCGATACGCCCCGCCAAACTCTCACCCGACTGCCTGAGCAGCTCGCCCGACGCCGAACCCAGCAGCAAAAACCGTCCGGCGAGTAACCCTTTGCGCCGGCCCTGGTCGATCAAGCTGCGCAGCGCCTGAAACAGCGCTGGCATGTGCTGCACCTCGTCCAGTATCACCAGCTTGTCTTCATGCGCCAGCAAATAAGCTTCGGGGCTTGAGAGTTTTTGTCTGTCTTGCGGGCTTTCCAAATCAAGATACATGCTGCTTGCCAGCTGATCACCAATTTGCCGAGCCAGTGTTGTTTTGCCAGCTTGGCGCGGGCCAAGCAACGCTACAGCCGGGTTATCGGCAAGCGCTTCAACTACGGCGGGGTGCAAGTCTCGTTCAATCACCCATGCATTATAAGGAGTTTAATCTTTGAAATACATGAATTTATTCTGCGAATCCTTAAATCAGGAATTTAATAACTTAAGCCAGCCGTATTGCCATCACCCCGGCCACGATCAGGCAGGTGCCCAAAAGGCGGCGTAAAGTAAAAGCTTCTCTCAAGAACCAGGCGCCTAAAAATGCTGCAAACAGCACCGACGTTTCGCGCAATGCCGCGACGGTGGCAACCGGTGCACGCGTCATGGCCCACAGCGCAATGCCGTAAGAGCCCAAAGATGCAAGCGCCCCTAGACTGGCAATGGGCCATCGCTGACGTGCGTAGGCCAGCATGGGTCCGCCGCGCCTGGCAAACATCAGCAGTGCGAACGGCCAGCCATCCAGCAAAAAAAGCGCAGCGATGTATTGCAGCGCATTACCTGACGCCCTCACGCCCAGCGCATCAACCACGGTGTAGATGGCAATGATGACGGCATTGGCCAATGCAAAACCCACCGCTCTGGGGGCATGCCAGACCTGGCGTGTCAAGCCCAAAGCCAGCACGCCGCAACTGATGCCAACGATGCCTGCCCACGCCAGAGGCGAGAGCTTTTCATGCAGGGTGTAAGTTGCTGACAATGCAACCAGCAACG
>JAYVEE010000283.1:0-10683 GCA_043749005.1 Polaromonas sp.
ATTTATGGACACGCAGGCCCAGAAGCTGACCTTGAGGCGCAGATGCTGGCATTGCAGGGCCTACGGGCCTCTGGCATCAAGGATTTAAGCGTTGACATGGCCGATGTACGGATTGTCAACAGCTTATTGGCAGGCACGGCTATTTCGGCCCAAGCTCTTAGTCAAATTCACGCAGCCCTGGCCGCCAAGGATGCTGCCGAGCTTGGCAGCCTGACCGCCAGGGTGACTGACATGCCAGCTGCCTCGCGCGAAGGTCTGCAACATTTGCTCCAGATGTATGGTGATGCTAGCGTGTTGGATGAAGCGGAAAAAGTCTTGCAGCCCAATGATTGCTTGAGTAAAGCGCTACAAAATTTGAAGTGGCTGGCATCCCATGTTAAAGATGCAGCCAAGGTCAGCTTTGATCTGGCCGATTTGCGCGGCTACGCTTACTACAGCGGCACACGTTTTGCCATATACGGCCATGGGCGTGAACTGGTCAGGGGTGGGCGCTATGACGAAGTTGGCGCTGTATTCGGCCGCAATCGGCCTGCGGCAGGCTTTAGTCTGGACTTGAAGGAACTCGTTAGCGTGCTGCCGCCGCGCCCTTTAAGGGCCGCTGTGCGAGCGCCGTGGGCTGAAAATGCTGAACTCAGTGCCGCCATTGCCAAGTTGCGAGCCGAGGGTGAAACTGTGGTTTGCGTGCTCCCTGGTCACGAACATGAAGTCAACGAATTCGACTGCGATCGCGATCTGATTCTTGAAGCTGGTCAATGGACAGTCACTGCTTTGTCAAGAGCCGTCTGATTCTCTTTAAACAACCCAATTTCACCAGATGATGATAAAAAAACAAGCCGCCACCGCAGGACGTAATGTTGTGGTCGTAGGAACCCAATGGGGCGATGAGGGCAAGGGCAAGCTGGTTGACTGGTTGACCGAATCTGCCCAGGGCGTGGTGCGCTTTCAGGGCGGCCATAACGCTGGCCACACGCTGGTTATCAACGGCACAAAAACTGCACTTAACCTGATTCCAAGTGGCATCATGCGAGCGGGTGTGAAGTGCTACATCGGCAATGGCGTCGTGTTGTCCACGTCTCATTTGTTCAAAGAAATTGCGCAACTGGAGTTGCAGGGTGTTGAGGTGCGCTCACGTTTGCGCGTCAGCGAAGCCTGTCCCCTGATTTTGCCTTTTCATGCTGCGCTGGATGCCGCTCGCGAAGCCTTGCGCGAGCAGGGTGGCAACGAAAAAATTGGCACTACTGGCAAAGGCATTGGCCCTGCTTATGAGGACAAAATTGCCCGCCGAGCTCTGCGTGTGCAGGATTTGAAGCACCCCGAGCGATTTGCTGCCAAGCTTCGCGAATTGCTCAAGTTGCACAACCATGTATTGACGACTTACCTGAACGCTCCTGCTATTGATTTTGATGCAACTTATCTTGAGGCCATGAGCCACGCTGAACAGCTTAAACCCATGATGGCCGACGTGTCACGGGAGCTCAACGACGCGCATAAAGCTGGCGCCAATTTACTGTTTGAAGGCGCGCAGGGTACCCTGCTTGATGTTGATCACGGTACGTATCCATATGTCACGTCCAGCAACTGCGTGGCGGGCAATGCGGCTGCAGGTTCAGGGGTTGGCCCCGGCATGCTGCACTACATTTTGGGCATCACCAAAGCCTATTGCACCCGGGTTGGCGGAGGGCCATTTCCTACCGAGCTGGACTGGCAAAAAGAAGGTACTCCTGGCTGGCACATGAGCACCGTAGGCGCCGAGCGCGGGGTGGTCACTGGCCGCTACCGCCGTTGCGGCTGGTTTGATGCCGCGCTCCTCAAACGTTCTGCGCAGGTCAATGGCCTGAACGGTTTGTGCATCACCAAGCTCGATGTACTGGACGGTATAGACAAGTTACTGCTGTGCACGGGCTATGAGCTTGATGGCGAAGTGACTGACATTTTGCCCATGGGTGCAGACGACATCGCCCGGTGCAAGCCGATCTACGAGACCCTGGAAGGATGGAACGACGTGACGGTGGGCATCACCGACTACGACAAGCTGCCAGTTAATGCGCGTTTGTATTTGCAGCGCATTGAACAAGTAACCGGCGTACCGATTGCCATGGTTTCCACCAGCCCGGATCGCGACCACACCATCATGCTGGCGCATCCGTATCTTGCATGACCCCCACGCTTGCTGACTTCGTTTGGCTGCCGTTCCCGAGGGGGCCGCTGCACCATCGGTCTGGCAAAGCCAGTCCGGCGGCTCCTGTTCGAAAGAACACCTCCCCATTGACTTACGTATGTTGACTATTTTTCAGGTGTCAAATCTGTCGTTAGCCCAATAATTATGGGCGCAATCAGCTATTAAAAAAGGGGCATAAAATATGTTGACAGAAGACGGCAAACACCTCTACGTCAGTTATGACGAGTACCACAGTCTGATTGAAAAGCTCGCGATCAAGGTGCATCAGTCAGGCTGGCAATTCGACACCATTTTGTGTCTCGCCCGCGGGGGCATGCGTCCCGGCGACATTCTGTCTCGTATCTTCGACAAGCCTCTGGCCATCATGTCGACCAGTTCTTATCGCGCCGATGCAGGCACGACCAAGGGCGCGTTAGACATCGCCAAATTCATCACCACCCCGAAAGGTGAAATTGCCGGCAGGGTACTGCTGGTGGACGACCTGGCAGACACTGGCCATACGCTTAACGTCGTTATTCACCAGTTGAAAAACAACTACGCTCCCATCACAGAGCTGCGCAGCGCAGTCATCTGGACCAAAGGCGTGTCCACCTTCCAGCCTGACTATTCTGTCGAGCTTCTGCCCACCAACCCTTGGATTCATCAGCCGTTTGAAAGCTATGACAGCCTGTCGCCGACGGAGTTGCTGGCAAAGTGGAAGATATGACCCCCGCGTTCGTTTGCTTCACGTAACTCCCGGCCTCTTTAAGGCGCCGCTGCGCCTGCGGTCTGGCGGAGCCACTCCCGCAGCCCTGTTTTTTTAGCGGAAAAGCGGCTGGATATCTGATGCTTGGTGTTCGGCGGTTTGCTGGCTTGGGGCTTGCCGTTAATATCTCGTGATGAGCCATTCACCTCCCCAACTTCCCACCGCACTGATACATCACCCCTACAAGCCGCCTGCCGGCTTTGAGGCCGTACCGCCTGCCATCCACCGGGCATCGACGGTCATCTTCCCCAACGTAGCCGCACTGCGCACGCGCGACTGGAAGCACAAAACCGGGTATACCTACGGCCTGCATGGCACACCAACGACTTTTTTGCTGGAGGAGCGCATTGCTACCCTGGAGGGCGGCAAGTTTTGCACGCTGGTGCCGAGCGGACTAGCGGCTGTGGTGCTAGTTGGTATGGCGCTTTTGAAAAGTGGTGACGAGCTGCTGATACCCGACAACGCTTACGGCCCGAACAAAGCCTTTGCCAATAGCGAGCTGGCTGCATGGGGCATCACGCATCAGTTCTATGACCCCATGAACCCTGCTGACCTGGCGGCCAAACTCAGCGTCAAAACTCGTCTGGTGTGGCTGGAGGCGCCGGGCAGTATTACGCTGGAATTTCCGGATTTGCCTGTGCTGGTGTCAGTTGTTAAAGCACATCAAGATGCTCATCCATCAGGCATCGTGACTGCGCTAGACAACACTTGGGGCGCAGGCATCGCTTTTAATGCTTTTGCGTTGGGTGCCGACATTTCAGCCCAGGCGCTGACCAAATACCCCAGCGGCGGGGCGGATGTGCTGATGGGCTCTGTGGTCACGCAAAGCGAGGCGTTGCACCACCTGATTCACTTTTGCCACATGCGCGTTGGCTATGGCGTAGCGGGTAATGATGCCGAGCTCGTATTGCGCGGCCTGAACACCATCGCCCTGCGCTACACCGCACAAGACAGCACCACCCGCGCTGTGGCCACATGGATGCAAGACCAGTCGCAAGTTGCAGCAGTGCTGCACCCGGCACTGCCAGGTTCACCCGGTCATGAAACTTTCAAACGTGACTGCACAGCCGCGGCATGTTTGTTCAGTATGGTGTTCAAACCCGAATTTAACCAAGCACAGGTTGACCGCTTTTGCGACAGCCTCAAGCTCTTCAAACTGGGTTACAGCTGGGCTGGGCCCATGAGTTTGTGCGCGCCTTATGACATCCCCGCGTTGCGTACTACCAGCTGGCCCCACAAGGGCGGTTTGGTGCGCTTTTCAATTGGGTTGGAAGCTGCGGCCGATTTACAGGAAGACCTCGCGCAAGCCCTAAGCGTGATGCATTACAGTTAGGGCAATATCTAAACGAAAGCAGCCTGTGGCAACTCCCAACTATGGTTACGAAAAGCGTCAAAAAGAGCTGGCTAAAAAGCGAAAAAAAGAAGACAAGCTCAAACGCAAGGCCGAAGGCAAACCGGATGAGCCGGATGACGCAACGGATGCTGATGGAGAGCCAGTAGAGGGCGGCGCACCGCCTGCAGAGTCACAGACCTGAAGCCAACAAAAAGCGCTTGAAAAGCATTTTTATATTTAAAATCCGCCAAAAGACTAACAAATTGTTGCGCAAGCAGCTATAAAAATAATAGCATTCTAGATCTTTGCGAGCAATTCCGATGCAAGCGTTTGCATCGAGGCCACGCTGCGATCAACAGGCGTAATCACCGCTGCCGCTGAATACTTCACAAAGTTACGCTTCATCGATTGCAAGTAGACCGGGTCATAGTGATTGATCAGCAACTCGCGTACCACGCTGGCCACGTCGCCGCCCCTGGCGCGTGTCTGCCAGCCAAGCACGACGTCCTTGCCGCGTGCTTGTATCAGCGCAACCAGTCGGTCGCAAAAAAACTCAATGTCGTCGACGAAAAAAGCGTAGTCTTCCAGCAGCAACGAAATCCGCTCGTCTTCGTTCAAATCCAACTGCAGGCAAGGCGCGCTGCGCATGGCGGCGATCAGGCCCTCAGGTATCGCCACATTGCCGACTTTTTTACTTTCACTCTCGATGTAGACAAGTCGGGCCGGGTCAAAACTTTTGAGTGCTGCCCATATCAGACTGTCGTAAGCTTTTTGTGTGGGCTGGGGCAAGCCGGGAATCACGCCAAGCACTGACGAGCGATGGTTGGCCAGCGCCTCAAGGTCGAGCACCTGCGCACCTTGCGCGGCTAAAGCCTGCAGCAGGCGTGTTTTGCCGGAGCCCGTGGTACCGCAAATCACGCGATAGTCAAACTGCCCAGCCAGTTGCGGCAGGTCGGCCACCAGCGCGGCTCTGAATGCTTTGTAGCCGCCATCGACCAGCGTGACGTTAAATCCAATCTGGTCAAGGACAAGTGCTAGCGAGCCACTGCGTTTGCCGCCGCGCCAGCAGTACACCAGCGGCTGCCAGTCGCGTGGTTTGTTGATCACATCGCGTTCCAGATGTGCTGCGATGTTTTTGGCGACCAATGCAGCGCCGCGTTTTTTGGCGTCAAACGCGCTGATTTGTTTGTATTCGGTACCGACCAACTGGCGCTCTACGTTGTTCAGGCTGGGCCAGTTGATGGCGCCCGGCAAGTGGTCTTCCGCAAATTCAGCTTCAGATCTTGCGTCGATGATGTCTATGAACTCACTCAGCTTGTTCAAAGCATCTGCGGCGGGGATTTTTGTCAAACTCATTTCAATAATTTTTTCAATTCAGGCCAAACATTGGCCAGCATTTTGGCCTGCGCCTGCTCGTTTGGATGAATGCGGTCTGCTTGAAACTGCGCGGCAACATCAGGCACATCGGCTACGCCGGCCAAAAAGAAGGGCATCAGCGCTACCTTTTCAGCTTTCGCAACCTTGTTGAACAGCCCTGAGAAGGTTGCGCCATAGGCTCCGCCGTAGTTGGGCGGCACCTGCATCCCCAGCAGCAGCACCCTGGCACCCGCTTTTTTGGCAGCCTGCGTCATGGCAGTCAGATTTCCCTCGGTCATGTCCAGCGGCAGGCCTCGAAGGGCATCATTACCGCCGAGCTCGATCACCACAACGCTGGGCTTGTGCGTTTTAAGCAATGCAGCAAGCCGGGAGCGTCCCCCCGAGCTTGTGTCGCCACTGATGCTGGCATTGACCACTTTTGCATCTTTCTTTTCACGAACCACTTGCTTTTCAAGCAGAGACACCCAACCCGTACCACGCCTTAAGCCATATTCAGCACTGAGCGAGTCCCCCACAATCAAAATCAGGTCAGAGGTCGCTGCCTGAACGGGTAGCGCGAGCACGCTAGCCACCACCACTACTAAAAAAGCACTAAAGCCTTTAACGACTAGCTGGGTAAAGAGCTTGGTAAAGTACAAAATATAAATATTTGGTGTTGATGAAAAGGTCGTCATGTCTGTTTCTGTAGTTCCAAGCGATTCAATTGTTGCCGTTAAGCATATTTTCAAGTCTGTCAGTGACTCGACGGGTACACTGACGATTTTGCGTGATATCGATTTTGCCCTCGCGGCACGCGAAACCGCCGCGATTGTCGGCGCGTCTGGTTCAGGCAAGAGCACGCTGCTATCCATCATCGCCGGACTGGACACCCCCACCAGCGGAACGGTACATCTGGCCGGGCAAGATATTTTTGCCATCAGTGAAGATGACCGCGCCGCTTTGCGGGCTCAAAAAGTCGGCTTCGTATTTCAAAGTTTTCAGTTGATGGGTAATTTGACGGCGCTGGAAAATGTCATGCTGCCGCTGGAATTGTCGGGCACTAAAAATGCACGTAGTCTGGCGCAGGAGATGCTTAAGCGCGTCGGACTTGGTGAGCGCCTTGCACATTACCCCAAGGTGCTATCAGGTGGTGAGCAACAGCGCGTTGCCCTGGCGAGGGCTTTTGTCGTGCAGCCTGCTGTCTTGCTGGCTGACGAGCCGACCGGCAGCCTGGACTTTGCAACTGGGGAAACAGTCATGCAACTGATGTTTGAACTGAACCGCGAACTGGGTACAACGCTGGTGCTGGTAACGCATGACAACGCCATTGCAGCAAGGTGTGAGCGGCGAATTACTATTGAAGCAGGGCAAATCAAGCTGGACTGAGTGCTTTAATACACCTGTAGTGCAAGTATTACGGGCGTAACTAGCTATGAAAATAATAGTAATTAAATGTCTTGCATGAGTAGGGATAATCAATTCATGTCTTCTTCTTCCAAAAATCTTTTCGGTTTTCACGCGGTTGGCGTTCGCATCAAAACTGCGCCCAAGTCCGTCTTTGAGGTGTTTTACGATGTGCAGCGTCGCGATGCGCGCATGCGGCAGTTCACAGACAGAGCGCGCGAAAGCGGCATTAAACTGGTCGAGTCTGACGGCCTGCGGCTGGCCAAAATGTGCGGCAACCATGGTCATCAGGGCGTGGTGGCGCGAGTTGATGCACTGACACAGGTCACTTCGCTCGATGAGTTGCTTGAAAACCTGGAGGCGTCAGGCGTCACAAATCCATTGCTGCTGGTGCTGGATGGTGTGACCGACCCGCACAATCTGGGTGCTTGTTTGCGTGTGGCTGATGGCGCAGGTGCTCACGCTGTGATCGCACCAAAAGACCATGCAGCTGGCATCAGCGCAATCGTGTCCAAGGTAGCCAGTGGTGCCGCTGAAAGCATGCCTTACTTTATGGTGACCAATCTCGCGCGCACGCTGGGTGAACTCAAAGAGCGCAACATCTGGTGCATCGGCACATCAGACGACGCTGAGAAAACGATTTACGACGTTGATCTGACGGGTCCAGTTGCGCTGGTGCTGGGCGCTGAAGGAGACGGCATGCGGCAGTTGACCCGCAAGACCTGTGATGCGCTGGTTAGCATACCGATGGCCGGCGCTGTAGAGAGTTTGAATGTCTCGGTAGCCAGCGGTGTGTGCCTTTATGAATCACTACGCCAGCGGCGGGTGTTGGTTGGCTAGTTCGCTAGTGGCATTAAGCCCGGTCAAAATAAATAGCCACCCACCCGCTGCAACATAGCCTCGGCCTCTGCATATCGGCCCAGGCCGTGCAGCATTTTGGCTGCTGCCATGTCGCCGCGTGCAATCAAATCGACGTTAATGCTTGCGATATCGGGCGCACTTAAAGCGGTGATGGCCTGTGCCTGGCCGCGAAGAGCTGCGGCCTTCCCCGGAAGACTGGCCTCAATATAAAGCAGTGAAAGTTCAGTAAATACTTGGGCTCTTTCCAGGCCAGTCTTGACACTGACCTGGTTTTGTAAAGCATTCGCTGCCGTTTCGAATTGCTCATAGGTGCCTGCATCAGACAACTGGGCAATGCTGCGCAGCTTGATGGCTCGGTCAACCAGATTGACAGCTTTTCCTGCCAGTTCCAAAGCCGACTCCAGACTTTTTGCAGCTTTCTCGTTTTGGCCTGTTTGCTGCTTGCCTTGGAAGTCAATTGCATAAAGCCGCGCTTGGGTCCATCCATCGGGTGCAAGCTTGATCAAGCTTTCGACCTGGGTTGAACCAGCTTTTGCCTTTGACCAAGCACCGAGTTTGGCGCGATCAGTGGTCTCACGCATGAACACCTTGGCCATCGTTACCATCAAGTTGCTTTGCGCGGTTATGGACTGCGGGCCACTGATGGATTTCAAGGACTCAGCTGCAAGGGATAAAAATGCACGTGGCGCAGCCAGCGATAGCTGAGAACTGCGGCTCAAAATGTCAGCGATTTGACCTTGCAGCAGAGCTCTGTCTTGCGCATTTGCAATAGCCTGCGTTTTTGTTTTTAGCTCTTGAATCGCTTCCTTGCCCTGAGTGGAATCCATTCGCAGTGTTGCCCAGGCCTGCAACTCCATTTGCGCCATGGTGAGGCGCGATGCCACCCGTTGATCTGCTACCGAATTGGCGTCATTGGGCATGGCTTTGAGCACTACCAGCGCGCGGGTGTCCTGTCCCAGCTCAGCTAACAACACTGCAAATTCTGCAGTTAAAAGTTGTTTGGTCTGCTTCGTAATGGCTTCAGCTCCGCCTGCGGAACCGACTGCCTCCGTAATGGCATCTTCTATCGTCGAACCTCGGGCACTTGTTCGCTTGCCGCCAGCCGCCAACACCAGTGGGTCATCCGCATAGGGATCAGAGGCCTGGTCAAAAACCGCGGCTGCAGTGGCTAACTGGGATTGCAGAAGGGAAGGATTGCCCGTGATATTTACCGCTGGGTCTTTCTTACTCCACGGCAGTGCGATGCTGTGCAGGTTAATGCCCTTTCCACTTGCATAAAAAAAACCAGCAACAATGACCAATGTGGCACCGATGAGCAGACCTGATTTGCCCCCCAAAATATTACGTTTACCCATATTTTGAGCTTGACCAAAAGTCGTGTCGCCTATCTCGGGTGTCAAATCCGGCGCGTGTGTATCGCTGATTTTTTCTATAGGATTCATCGACTCATTGAAATCTTTCAAAGAAATGAGTTTTGCATGCGCAGAATCTCTGCCATGCAAGAGATGTCTGGGCTCAAGCGGCACAATTTCTACGGCTAATCCGGCTTTTGTAAAGCGCACCTTTTCTTCTTCGGCGCGTTGCAGGGTGATTGCGGCACCAACCTTGGCATTGGGTGTCGTGCTTAAAACTCTGATCAACCGCTTGACACGGTCAGGCGACAAACCAGCTTCAGTCTCGGCAAGTTTTTGAATAATCTCCAGCTTGGCATGAGGCGGCATGCGAATGACTACGTCAAAAAGGGGCACTTCTGGGCTGTCGCGGTCTGGAGCTTGCATGAAATATCCCCGGATGATTTATGGACCAAATTGTATCTAAACGTTTTTAAAACCCGAATCTTTTTAAAGCAAGCCGAACCAGCCCAACAAAGCGCCAGCACCCAGCAGCCAAAGCATGTGCAATTTGGTACGCCATACAATCAGGGCAGTTGCGATTGTGGCCAGCCATAGCGGCCAGTCTTGATGCATACCGCTGTTGGCTGTGGCCAAAATCCAGCCAGTGGCAATTAAAAGTGCCACCACAATGGGCGCCATGCCCTGTTTAAATGCGCGCACCGGCCGCAGGTCACGATTGCGATGCCCCCAGAGGGTTGCCAGGTAGGTAAGGGTAGTGGAGGGAATTAGTATGCCTGACAGCGCTACGAACACACCCATCAGCCCCGTCAATACGCCCCCTGCGTTGAGGCCGACGTTCCAGCCTAATAGCGCAACAAACAGCACGTTCGGACCTGGTGCTGCCTGGGCTATGGCTATAGACGCGCTGAACTGTGCTTGTGTCAGCCAACCATGCTGAGCGACCAAAAAACGGTGCATATCAGGCGCTGTGGTGATCGCCCCGCCAATCGACAGCAAGGATAACGACAGATAGTGTAAAAACAGTGTTAACCAGTCTTGCAAAGCAAAAACGAGTTGGGTTGTCTCGTTCATGGCGCCAGCCTCTTAAAAGCAATCCAACAAGCCACCCCGCCCAAGCCTGGCAAGACATAAGCAAGTGGCCAGCGCAGCAACGCAATCGCTACAAAACACAGCATGCCCAGCGCAACGCAAATAGCCAGGGACAGTA
The DNA here is from genome assembly GCA_043749005.1 of Polaromonas sp. Taxonomy (GTDB): domain Bacteria; phylum Pseudomonadota; class Gammaproteobacteria; order Burkholderiales; family Burkholderiaceae_C; genus Polaromonas. Next base: position 10,441 of record JAYVEE010000283.1, read on the forward strand.
CGTTTTTTTGCAGTGAGCCAAATAGTTTCAGTCCGGTAGCGGCTATCAGGCCTGCTGCAACCGCCCCCATGCCCCGCAGTGCGCCTTGCAGACCAGGTTGCGCAGAAAATTGGGCGTAAACGACAGCTAGCAGCAAGACAATCACAAGCGGAGCTGTCAGCATGCCTGCCAGCGCCGCCATCGCGCCTTTAAAACCAAAATAACGGGCACCAATCATGACTGACAGGTTCACCACGTTGGGCC
>JAYVEE010000284.1:0-3259 GCA_043749005.1 Polaromonas sp.
CGAATGTAATCATTGGCGTAGCCTGCAAATGGCATGTCCTCAGTGATGACACCACGTGGCTCCATCGTGACAGCCGCTGTGCCGACAAAAAACCCCCGCTGCGACGGTTTGAGGTTTTTTAAAATGCCGCCAAAATTAGTCGCTGCTTTTATATTGACCGGATACACGCCGGCATCAGGCTTGAAAGATGTGCTGGCGGCTGAGTGCAAAATCACATCGGCAGACTGCAAGACGCTGGCTTTCAGACCAAAGTCTGGTGTTTCAATGTCCCCAGCAACAGCAGATACAAACTCAGAAAATTCGGGCTTGTAAAAAGCACTTTTTTGTAACCTGTCCAGCAAACGGGCATTGGCAGTGCTTTCGTCTGAAGCTCGAACTACGGCCGTACTGTAGATGCCTTTGGCAGCCAGAATCAGCATCAACTCGCCACCGATCAGGCCAGTTGCACCCGAGAGGAGTACGCGTTTTTGCATGTTTATCAAGTCAGTCAGAACAGACGCAAATTATAAAGCCCGCAGTATCTGGCCCTGGATGAAGCGACTAAGCGGGTGCATCCAGACGCTTAGGCTTGGATGCTTTTGGCTGCCGCCTGAATAGCTTGGCCACCCATTGTTCAATGTCATCCATGAAAGTAAACACCGACGGAACAACCAGTAAGCTCAGGAACGTCGAGGTAATCAAACCGCCGATGACCGCCACTGCCATCGGGCTGCGAAAGCTGCTGTCGGCCGCGCCCCAGCCAAAAGCAATCGGCATCATGCCCGCGCCCATGGCGATGGTGGTCATGACAATCGGACGAGCCCGCTTATGGCAGGCATCAAGCAGCGCCGCCAGCCTGGACATGCCTGCTACAACGGGCAGTCCGTCAGCCCCGTCGTTACCGCGCCTGGCAACAATCGCGTACTCCACCAGCAAAATCGAATTTTTGGTGGCTACGCCCATCAGCATGATCAGGCCAATCAGCGACGGCATTGAAAAACTTTTGTCAGCCACCAGCAATCCGACAAACGCACCGCCCAGCGATAACGGCAGCGCCGCCAGAATCGTGACCGGATGCAAAAAGTCCTTGAACAGCAACACCAGCACGATGTAAATACACAGCACGGCCGTCAGCATGGCCAGGCCAAAGCTGGCAAACAGCTCACCCATGATTTCAGCATCGCCAATCGTGACCCGCTTCACATCTGCTGGCATGTTGACGATGGCTGGCAATTTATTGACCAGTACCGTCACGTCGCCCAATGCCATGCCAGACAGCTCCACTTCAAACTTCACATTGCGTGAGCGGTTAAAGCGGTCAATCACCGCTGGGCCACCCGACAGCTCCAGCGTGGCCACCTGGCCAAGCATGACCGGGCCACGCGCACCAGGAACCATCAATCGCTCAAGCGCGGGCAAGTCGCTTCGCGCGTCATCTGCCAGTCGTACAACAATAGGAACCTGGCGCTGTGACAAATTCAGTTTTGGCAAGTTCGCGTTGTAGTCACCCACCGTCGCAACGCGCAGTGTTTCGCCAATTGATGCGCTCGTGACGCCCAGGTCGGCCATGCGGGCAAAGTCAGGCCGAACCGTCAGTTCAGACTGCACCAGCGACGCGCTGGACGCAACCGAGCCCAAACCAGGGATAGTGCGCAAATCCTTTTCAAGTGCTGCCGCGGCTGCCGCCAAAGACGCCGGGTTTTCACTCGTCAACGCCAGCACCAGCGTCTCACCCGAACCGCCCAAACCGACCTTGTGACGCACGCCGGGCAACTCTTCAAGTGCTTTGCGGATGTTGTTTTCAATCACCTGCTTGCGCGGGCGCTTGCCGCGTTCAGCCAGCAAAATTGTCAGGGTGGCTTTGCGGGTTTCAGCGGCGCCACTTGCCGCGAACGGATCGCTGCCTGCAGAACCACCGCCCACTGTGGTGTAGACCGACCTGACATGTTCGACTTTCATCAGCATCTGGCGCGCTGCTTCTGCCGCTAGTTTTGTATCAAGCAGTTTGGTGCCCGGCGCAAGCTCCAGGTAAACCTGTGTCTGACTGTTGTCGTCGGGCGGGATAAAGCCTGTCGGGAGCAGCGGAATCAACATCAGCGAGCCGACAAAAAAACCGCCCGCAACCAATGCCGTCCACCAACGGTGCTGCAAACACCAGCGGCTGGCGCGCATGTACCAGCGCATCACTGCGCCATCTTTTTCCGCATAGTCAACGATGGGCTTGAGCAAATAGGCCGACATCATGGGCGTGAGCATGCGCGCCACCACCAGGGAGGCAAATACCGCCAGCGACGCGGTCCACCCGAATTGCTTGAAAAATTTGCCCACAATACCGCTCATGAAAGCAGTGGGCAAAAACACCGCAATCAGCGTGAAGGTGGTGGCAATCACCGCCAGGCCAATTTCGTCGGCTGCTTCCATCGCCGCCTGGTACGGCGTTTTACCCATGCGCAGGTGGCGAACGATGTTTTCAACCTCCACAATCGCGTCGTCGACCAAAATGCCAATCACCAGACTGAGTGCCAGCAGCGTCACCACGTTGATGGAAAAACCCAGATAGTTCATGCCGATAAATGCTGGAATCACTGACAGCGGCAGCGCCACCGCCGTGATGAACGTGGCGCGCCAATCGCGCAAAAACAGCCATACCACCAGCACCGCCAGCAGCGCGCCTTCAGCCAGTAGCGTCAGCGACGCCTTGTACTCTTCCTGTACCGGGGTCACAAAGTCAAAAGCCTCAGTTAATTCCAGGTCGGGGTGGGTGACTTTAAGCTGCTCAAGTGCAGCGCGCACGCCGCGCCCAACTTCAATCTCGCTTGACCCTTTGGCCCGGGAAATTTCAAACCCGACCACTGGCACGCCGTTGAGCAACGCGGCAGAGCGCTGTTCGGCAATCGTGTCCTGTACATCAGCAATCTGGCCCAGCCGGGCCTTGCGGCCTTCCCCTAAATTGAGTTCCAGCGCGGCCAGTTCCGCAGCAGATTTGACTGAAGCCAGCGTGCGCACTGGCTGCTCGCTGGTGCCCAGATCAGCCCTGCCGCCAGCGGTTTCTATTTGTACCTGCCGCAATCGCTGCGACACCGTCGCCGCACTGACGCCCAGCGACTGCATTTTGGCGCTGCTCAACGCAATGCGTACCTCGCGCGTCACGCCGCCTACCCGCGTGACTGATCCGACACCGCGCACCGCCAGCAAACTGCGGGTCAGTGTGTCGTCTACAAACCAGCTCAGTGCCTCATCATCGAGGGCCTTGCTGCGGATCGTGTAGGCCAGCACGGGC
>JAYVEE010000285.1:0-3216 GCA_043749005.1 Polaromonas sp.
GCAGAGCAATATGGAGCTTCAATGCTCAACGCTTGAAAGCCATCGACACTCCTTCCTTGAATTGGCGTAGGCAACGACGTCTGTAACCAGTGATTTGTAACATTCAAGTCACGATATATCAGATACAGTTCGTATGGTGGGGGGTAAAAAGAGAATGTGTTGAGCTGCAAGTAAAAATGGAACTCCTCTCCAGGCGTTCCGCTTCTTCCATTTGCAAGAACGTTTCCACCATTTATGCCAGAGCCATATCCTGTTGGAAACAAAAGATTTCTTTGCGAAACCATAAGAACGGCCCCTGCTGCAGGAGGTGTAGGTGCATTTCCCACCAACGCAACGGGTGCTGGCAGTGGTTGAAGAGGTACAGCTGCCCCAAGAGAAAAAGTTGTGTTGAACCACAAAACAATAGAGGTAATGTTGCCTCCCGTTGGGTTGGTGACAAACCGGTAGATGGAATACGATTTTGTGTTCGTACAACCCATGGGGAACCAATCCATATCAAGCTGCAGCAAAAAATCCCCACACACCTCTTCGTAGGAAAAGCCATCATTGGAACCAAGTACAACCCAATAAGCGCCGTGTGACGTTGATGTCACGTACACGTCAAGCAAAGAAAATGATGTTGCAAAAGAAGCTTCGGCCCACTGGCCATATACACCTGGTGGAGTGACTGGTTGTGCCACAGTAGGGTCTTGATAGGGAACCCACGCGTTGGCAGCCTCTTGAGTTGTTGCAAACGAAAAAGTTGGCTGGACACTGGAAAGTGAGAAGATTTGTGTGGCCAATCCACTTGTTGATGTCACAAATGTTGGTAGAACTTGAGCACACGCAGAGGCAAATAACAAGACTACAAAAAAAAGCATCTTGTTCGAATGCATTTACGTCTTTTAAATAGAATAAAATATTTTTGTACGTTGCTTTGTCTCTTCCTTCCATCCTCGCCGCCCTCGCACGACCGCGCAACGGGACGGTCAAAAAGCATACTTCGCAAAACCATGCTCTCTCTTGCGACTGGGGGTCCGTGCGGGCACAAGAAGCGCGCGGCGCCGCGCCCACTTGTGTACGCGGAAGACAAGCCGGACTGGCTTCTGTGCGCCGTATGCTTGGACGTGCTCTCCGAACCTGTGTCTCTCCCGTCGTGCGGCCACACCTTCTGCCGGAGCTGTATGGTGATGCTTGTCACGTCGCGTCAAGGCACGACTTCTACGGCATCTCCGGCGTGCCCCACGTGCCGCAAGGTAGTGAGCCTCACGCCAACCGAAACCGAGGTGCGCGCGCGCGTGGTGTGGCAAGGTGGAGCGTGAGTGCCCACGCAACGCAGGCGCTCCCCATCACCTGGCTTGCTCAACACGCGGTGGACCGTCTCTTGATTCACTGCTCTAACGGCGTGAAGGAGGTCAAAGGCGACTGGGTTGTTGACAAAGAAGGTTGTGACGTCATCATGTCTTCCGGTGATATGGCAGGGCACGAAGCGTCTTGCGGTTTTGCTCGTATGGCCTGTGACTTTGCAGGCTGCAACGAGCTGTTTTTTCGGAAGGATGTGGATGAGCACAACACGAAATTTGCCTTGGTGCATGCAGAAGGTGAACGCAAGGAGCGCGAACGCTTGGAAATCAAGGTGAAAGACCTGAACAGCCTGATCAGTGATTGCATGGCGGCAATGGGCAGCCGGCGGGTCACCATTTTTGATACACGTCGACTTGGATTCAAGGTGATAAATGTGATTACAGCTTCCACCATAAAACAACACATAGTGCGTGGACATTTCAAAGGTTTGTTTGACAACATGATGCACGACCTGTGCTTGGAGGTGCCTGAAAATTTCAGATTCAGCTCACTTCGAAAAATTCTGGCTTTGGTTACGGACATATCTGTCGAGGAACAACAATTCTGGTTGTTTTCTCGCCGTGCGAATACGTCATTCCTACCCCACCGAGTGCTCACTGCCGAAGAGATTTGCGGTCCTGTTTCGGGTTTGGTCAATACAAATACACCCGAGTGCAACTTTTGCTCTCTTTTTCTTGACAACACGGGTGAACGACATCTAAATGACAAGGTGCTGCTGTTTTTTAAGGTGTATGACTCGGCGGAAAAAACGCTTGTTTTTGGCCATTATACAATTGTTACGCGGACTCTACGGCTTCGTGATGCTCTGCGCGAGATTTCGTCTTTGTCATTTGCGTATGATTTGTGTATGGAAATGTCAACGGGTGATCTGTCAAAGTGTGTGTTGCTCAGGCTGGAGGACACACCGTCGCGTGAGCTGGACCCAGCCCTTTCGATAGTTGGCAATGAGCTCGAGAACGGCGACGTTATCATTATATCATACTAACGCTTGCTGTGTAAATCATTTTTCCGCATACTTTGCACGTCTAATCACGCGCATGGACGCGCCCGTGACCATCGTCACGAGTCACTTCAACGAAGACCTGAGCTGGTTGCGCGCGTGGGAGGGGCCCGTGGTGGTGGTCGACAAGGTTGGTGCAGCACCCACGTGTTTTGAGCCGCTCCTTGTAATCCCAAACACCGCCCGTGAGGCGAGCGCGTACGTGGCGTACATTGTGTTTGAGTACGATCGACTCCCCGAGCGAGTGGCGTTCATCCACGGCCACGAGCACGCCTGGCACCAATGCCACACCCGAGGCTTGTTGGACGTCATCCGGGGTGCCAATCCTGCGTGCGGGTTTGTGCCGCTGAACAACTTGTTTAACCACAAATCGTGGATGCTGATGCCGATCGGGTATGAGAGCGTGTGCACCCCCATCGGGGCGCAATTTGTGGTGCAGAGGGCGCGTATCCGGGCCAGACCCCACGCAGTGTGGGTGAAACTCCTCAAATTCCTAAGTACTCCGTGCACCCACGCCCTCGAAAGCTACCAGCGCGGGCTGGTGTTGGAAGTCATGTGGCACGCACTGTTTGGGGAACCGACGCATGATGTGGTGCCACGCGCGGAGTGGTTCACCTTTGAATATTTCCCAACTTGGTGGTGCGAAATTTCACGGAGCGTTATCCTGACATATGCGACGGTTGTTGACAGACAACAAATTGCGCAATTGCACGATGTGTTTCGCCGCTTCATGGCCGTAGATCCGTGGGTTGGGATCCCACGGAGAATGTTGCCCGTGCCAGAATTTTAGCGTTCTTTATGTTATGCGTCACCACGTTTCTTGTCGGATCGCAGACGGCACGTGCGTAGTTAGCGATGGAAGGCAATGCGCA
>JAYVEE010000286.1:0-3189 GCA_043749005.1 Polaromonas sp.
GAAAAATGCAAGAACGTTCTTGATAAAATGCTGCTCGCCAGGTGACATCTTCACCCAGTGCTTGAGGTCTTCGCCAAGATCAACTTCCGAACTGGTCCAGTAACAAGATTGCGCGGTCTGGTATGCTTCGTACAAGTCTTGATATTGGATTGGAAAGAGACAAAAGCGATCCGGGTTTGCACGCAGGATGGGCTCTTCAGCTTCAGCCATCGTGGATAGAGGATGCACTTATACGTACCTAAATATCGTGGGTGGATAGGTAGAACAAAAGCATGCTACATGTGAAAGTCATAGAATCAGTACACAAGGCGTGGCTCTAGCCCCGTTCGCCAATGTGAGCGCGCGAATAGCGCGTGCCGTGACGCGTGCGTTGTTCATGATGTCCAGACACACAAGGGAAGAGTTGCAGATTATGCTGGCAATCTTGCGCACACCAGCGTCTGTCAAACGGGTTGCGCGCAGTCCCAAAACCTGCAGCGTCTTGTTACGCATCAAGGTTTTGCACAGCGCTGAGATGCCGTCGTCTCCAATGTTGAGAGAGTTCAGGTACAGATGGGTGATGCGCGTGTTGCGCACAAGCCCTTTTGCAATGGCTCCAATCCCGTGGTCATTCACCGACTCGTTCTCTGAGAGATCCAGAACACGCATACAACGGTTGCGCGCAATAATCGTACCCAACATGGAGGCGGTGAGATTCCCAACGCCGCGATCGGTCAGGACCAGGCGATTCACGTGCATATTTGTGGAGAGTGCGCGACACAGGCGCACACCGTGCTCCTCGCCCAGCGGAAAGTCCAGCCGCTCGGAGTCAAGAGAAGTCAGGGTCACGTCGTTGGACTCGAGCGCGCGGACCAGCAGATCCACGCGGGTGCGAGTGTTCTCCACAACAACGTCGTCTTCCGACTCGTCAAGCTCCATTTCGTGGTCGTCTTCGTCTTCTTCCTCACCGTCCATGTCAGCCGACTCGGATGAGTCGTCATCACCATCGCTATTGTCATCATCGCTATCGCTCTCCAGAAACTCAACGTCGTCGGGGCTTGCCGGAATAAAGAGATCGGGAAACGGCCAGACCTTGGGAACAGCCTTGCAAAGAGGACAAAGCGGTGACTTTCGAAACCACGCACGCAGGCACGGACGGTGATACACGTGCTTGCATGAGAGCTGCACCAATTGCGCGGTTCGTGCGACGTCAATATCATTAAGGCAGATGGCGCATTCAGTCATCGGGACCCCAAGAGTCGGTCCAATATATTATGCGAAACGGTGTTAAATACCCCCCAAATCTGTTTTATTTTTTGGGGTACACCTCTGTTCAAATTTTTAAAGTCCACCTCTGTGTCTTCTTTGCTTGTTGTGATGTCCAAAAGCCGCCACATCAAAGCGGTGAAAGCTTCTAAAACTTCAGTTTCTCACAAGACTGTTCTGGTGCCCACTCACGCTGAGCGCAACGTTATTCTGCATACGTGCGCAACGCGCTTTCTGGCCTTCTGCAGACTCACGTAGCAACAGGCCGTGGAAATGTGAGCACTGCCTAAAAGAATTCAACACAACCAACAAGATTTCGTCTCACAAGAGCACGCGTGGCGGCTTATTTGTGTGCCCAGTTCGGGCGTTTGGACAAATCAAATGACATTGTCATACAATCCACTTAAAACGCGCTCTGTCTTTCGTTGCAGCAAGGCTCATAAGCGTTTCTTCACCATCTTCATACAAAATCTTGATTTGGCCACATTCAATGCCAACAATCACCCCGTGAAACCATTTTGATGTGTTGCCAACAATAAACAAACTCATGAGATTGCGCCCAAAGAGCTCTGCAGCGTTGAGTGCTTCGTTATCACGTTGGATGCTCTTGGCTTTTGTACGCGCGTCACTCTCTCGAGCGGTCTTCACACGATGACAGGGGGTGCACAACGGTACCAAGTTGCTGGGGTCGTTTGTGCCACCGTCCGCCAAGGCGCGTTCGTGATCAACTTCGAACTCGGCTGGAAGCATTTCGGCACATCTACCGCACCGCCAGCCGTGCGACGCCGCGCACGTCTTCTTCTCGTGGGTTGTCAACTTTCTCTTTGTCACGCTTGCTTTCATTTGCCAATCGACTTTGAGCGAGCGCGCTTTTTTTTGGCGTGGATTTTGGCATCTGCACGCACACGCACCGGTCCATGTCAAGTCGCAGGCTTGTGAAATGGATGAAATTCTGAATGAGTTCATGGCTGCAGATGCGTTCGAGAGCCAGCAAATCGCCTTCAGCGGAGTGAGCGTTTGGCATTGGTGTGCCAAAAAGATGTTTGTAGACATTAGTCTGTGTTTGTGGTTTCAAATCTTGAAGTTTCTTGCGCACTACCAAAAACGGGTCGAGCGAAAAAATAGCTTGGAAAGGGTGCGCTTTCCCGTAGATGCGCCGTAGTTCCATCCCAAGGAACGGGACGTCAAAACGACTCCCGTTGTAAGCCACAAGCACGGGTTTGCGCCCTGCATGCGCAAGAACCCACGCAACGAAGCGGCGCCCGACTATCGACCACGGTTCGCAGGCAGCCAGGTCTTGGTCGCTGATGCCATGCGCCTTTTTGGCCCCCTCACAGATGGGCACATTGGGCTTCACGCGACTGACAAAACGCTCGCCGTTATTGGCGGAGGCAGCAATCTCTATGATGCAGTCGTTTTTTTTGTAATCGATTCCGGTGGTCTCCAGGTCAAACAAGACGATCCGGTTGCGCGGCGTGTTATCCCACATTCTTTTATTGAATAAAGAGTTTAAACAACGATAAGATTTATGCGGAGCCGCCAGGAAGCGCCCTCAAACCTGACGTCCCTCACGTGTGCCCGCGCATCAACACACGCCGCATCCACGCAGTCTCGAACCACCCGCGGCGTCACGGCAACAACAGGAAGCGTGCGGTATGCACCAGGCGTCAAGTATGGCACAAGGCTTGGCAAGAGGTCCGCGGCGGCTTCAAACGCCTTGTCCAGAATAACAAACAGCTCCATCACATCTGGGTGCACGCTCTCGCTCTGCCAATCCGGTCCACCAACTCTGAAAGAGAGTTCAACGTAGTTCTTCGAAAGCACGTCAAACACTGCTTTCTGTAGCGCAGTCTCCCGCTCCTCCGTAGTTGGCGTCACCAACATTATGGTAGGCCAGCGGCGCGTATCAGCTTCGCGCTGTTCGACAACATCAAGTGCAACCCA
>JAYVEE010000287.1:0-3173 GCA_043749005.1 Polaromonas sp.
AATCCATGTCAAAGCCTCGTAACCTGTTTGTAATCCTGTGTGGAAATGCAATGCTAGCATGCAAGAACGCCTCCTAAAAATGAAAATACATGCCCAATAAAGCCGCTAAAGACAACGAACGCCCTTTGGTAGAAGACATTCGCTTGCTAGGCCGACTGTTGGGGGATGTTGTTCGGGAGCAGGATGGCGTAGCTGCCTATGAGCTGATTGAACAAGTGCGCAAGCTGTCAGTCGCTTTCAGGCGCGATGCCGACGTCGAATCCGACAAGGCACTTAAAAAACTACTTGAAGGTTTGAGCGGCGATCAAACTGTTAGCGTGATCCGTGCCTTTACCTACTTCAGTCATCTGGCCAATCTGGCCGAAGATCGCCACCACATTCGCCGCCGCGCCATTCATGAACGGGCCGGCGACACGCAAGAAGGCAGTATTGACGTGGCATTGGCGCGCCTGCGTTGGGCTGGCATATCCTCTAAAACAATATCCACCACGCTGACGCACAGCTTTGTGTCACCTGTTCTCACAGCCCACCCGACAGAAGTGCAGCGCAAGAGCATATTGGACGCAGAACGCAACATTGCGCAATTGCTTGTCGCGCGAGACGACATCAAAACACTGGCACTGGCAACCAGTGCCATCAGTCCGGCTCTGGCTGCCAAAGACGCCCTGACGCCACGCGAGCTGGCTGCCAATGAGGCGCAGCTGCGTGCCCGTGTGATGCAGTTGTGGCAAACGCGCTTGCTGCGCTTTACCAAGCTGACGGTGGCCGATGAAATTGAAAACGCATTGAGCTACTACGAGGCGACTTTTCTACGCGAAATACCCAAGTTGTACGCCAACCTCGAACGTGAGTTGGGCAACTTGCCAGTCCACAGCTTTTTGCGCATGGGCCAGTGGATAGGTGGAGACCGCGATGGCAACCCGAATGTAAGCGCCGACACACTGAATTACGCGTTGAGCCGTCAGGCTGAAGTCGCGCTGCGCCACTACCTGACAGAGACTCATTTGCTGGGCGGTGAGTTATCGATGTCGGCCATGCTGGCCAGCGTGAGCCCGGCTATGCAGGCACTGGCCAGCAGTTCGCCCGACACCAACGAGCATCGGCAAGACGAGCCCTATCGCCGCGCCCTGACAGGGATGTACGCACGACTGGCTGCCACGCTGAAAATATTGACAGGTGGCGACGCTGCGCGGCACGCCGTGGCCCCGCAAAACGCATACCCAAATTCTGAAGAATTTTTGGCGGACCTGCGCACAATTGCCGCTTCTTTAAATATCCATCACGGTCAGGCACTGGTTGCACAACGTTTGCACCCGTTGATTCGCGCCGTCGATGTGTTTGGCTTTCACCTGGCCACAGTAGACTTGCGTCAAAGCTCTGACAAGCATGAAGAGGTGGTGGCCGAGCTACTGGCAAGAGCCCGGATAGCGCCCGCTTACGCCGCGCTTGATGAAGCTGCCAAACGCGATTTGCTGATGCGTTTATTGAACGATGCGAGGCCATTGCGCGTCGTTGGTGCTGTGTACTCAACCCACGCGCAAGGCGAGCTGGCTATTTTTGAAACGGCACGTCATGCACGCGCGCGCTTTGGCAAAGAGGCAATCCGCCACTACATCATCAGTCACACAGAAACAGTCAGTGACCTGCTTGAAGTGTTGTTGCTGCAAAAAGAAGTGGGTTTAATGCACAACACGCTCGACACCCATGGGGTGAATGATCTCATCGTCGTACCGCTGTTTGAAACCATCGAAGACCTGCGCAACGCCGCACCCATCATGCGCGAGTTCTATGCCTTGCCTGGCATAGCCCAGCTGGTCAAGCGCAGCGGGGCAGAGCAAGACATCATGCTGGGTTACTCAGACAGCAACAAGGACGGCGGGATTTTCACCAGCAACTGGGAGCTGTATCGGGCTGAAATTGCGCTGGTTGAGTTGTTTGATGAGTTGGCTGCCTCGTACGGAATTACCCTGCGCATGTTTCACGGCCGGGGCGGCACCGTCGGCCGTGGCGGCGGGCCGAGTTACCAGGCAATCCTTGCGCAACCCCCTGGCACTGTACGCGGGCAAATCCGCCTGACCGAGCAAGGCGAAGTCATCGGCTCCAAATACGCCAACCCCGAAATTGGTCGCCGCAACCTGGAAACCCTGGTTGCCGCAACGCTGGAGGCCACGCTGCTGCAACCCACCAAGCCCGCCACCCTGGTGTTTTTGAAAACGGCAGCTACCCTTTCATCCAGCAGCATGGCAGCCTACCGCGCACTGGTATATCAGACCCCAGGCTTCACTGAATACTTTTTCAGCGCTACGCCGATACGTGAAATTGCAGAACTCAACATTGGCTCACGCCCCGCATCGCGCAAACCAGGTCAAAAAATAGAAGACCTGCGCGCCATCCCGTGGGGCTTTAGCTGGGGCCAATGCCGCTTGACGCTGCCCGGCTGGTACGGATTTGGCTCGGCGGTTGAAGCCATGCTGGCCGACGGCGGAACACCCGCCAAAAGGAAAGAAGCCACAGCCCTGCTGCAAAAAATGCTCAGGGAATGGCCGTTTTTCAGGACGCTTTTAAGCAACATGGACATGGTGCTGGCCAAAAGCGATTTGGCACTGGCGTCACGCTATTCAGAATTGGTCACGGATGTCAAACTGCGCAAAAAAATATTCACGACTATTGAAGCCGAATGGCACCGTACCGTCAACGCTTTGGCACTCATCACTGGTGAAAAGCGTTTGTTGGCCGACAACGCATCGCTGCAGCGCTCCATCCGTCACCGCTTCCCCTACATCGACCCGCTGCACCACCTGCAGGTAGAACTGGTTCGCCGCTCCAGAGCCGGCCTGGCCGACGAACGGGTGCAACGGGGGATCCATATTTCGATCAATGGAATTGCGGCTGGGTTGCGCAATACCGGGTGAGTACCCAGAACTCCATAATCAGACGGGGGAAATAATTCTTTTTGCAGTCTTGTTCACTGACAAGCCCTGGCACAGCTCGTTCCGTGCGGAATATCTTCAGTCGCATATCTATTGGATAGATCAAAACAAACATGTGGTGCTGGTGGCAGGTTCGCTTCGCATAGAACCACAAGACTCCCCAAAAGGCGGGCTTTGGATTGTGGAGGCTAAGTCAAAGGCAAGCGTCATGCAAGTCATGGCGACTGATCCTTTTTACTTGTG
>JAYVEE010000288.1:0-3172 GCA_043749005.1 Polaromonas sp.
CCAATCATTCGTGCAATGCGCAAGCCGCGTTTGGGTAACAAGCCATGCTCAGCGTAATGCCCCTCGCAAAAGTCGGGGTCGGTGACGATGGCGCGGCGAGCCACTTCATTAAACGCAATGTTTTCTGCCGTCAAATTGGGGGCGCTGGCCACCACGACGGCATGGCGGACCCTGGACGGGTATTGCAGTGTCCAGCTCAGAGCCTGCATGCCTCCCAGGCTGCCGCCCATTACGGCGGCAAGAGTTTGAATTCCCAGAGCATCCATCAGCCGTGCCTGCGCATCCACCCAGTCCTGCACCGTGACAACGGGAAAGTCTGCGCCGTAAATCTTTCCTGTGTCGGGGTTGATTTGCATTGGGCCCGTTGAGCCGAAGCATGACCCCAGATTGTTGACGCCAATCACAAAGAACTGGTTCGTGTCCACCGATTTGCCGGGGCCAATCATGGTGTCCCACCAGCCTTCGGATTTGTCTTGCCCGACGTACACGCCTGCTGCATGGTGCGAGGCATTGAGCGCGTGGCAGATCAGCACGGCGTTGGAGTTGTCGGCATTCAGTGTGCCATAGGTCTCAAAACTCAAATCGTATGCGCGCAACGAAGCGCCGCTTTGCAGCAGCAACGGCGTCTCGAAATGCATGGACTGAGGCGTGGCGATCAACATCTATAAAGCCATTAAAAATAAAAAAACCCGACATCGCTAGAGGCGAGGCCGGGTTGGCTTACGTCTTTAGCTGAACTTGTTACGCGCCCGCAAGCTGTAGCAAATCGGCGCCAGGTCAGTATATCAACCCAATAGCGCAAACAACCCCAGCCCCAAAAAGACGATGGCGCTGGCAATGTGCACCACGCGCAGAGGCACCAGTCGCGTCATTCGCTCGCCCAGCAACACCACGGGTACATTGGCCAGCATCATGCCTAGTGTGGTGCCTGCCACTACAGCCCAATAGGCATCAAATCGTGCGGCCAGCATGACAGTTGCCACCTGCGTTTTATCGCCGATCTCGGCCAAAAAAAACAGCACAGCCGTAGTGCCAAAAACACCAAAGCGCACAGACTGTTTGTCGATTTCATTGTCCAGCTTGTCACGGATCAGCATCCACACCGCCATGGCGATAAATGATGCGCCCAATATCCAGCGCAGGGTTTGCGGGCTGATGACTGTAGTGATCCATGCTCCCAGCGCGCCGGCCATTGCGTGGTTTAAAACAGTCGCGACAAATATGCCACACACAATCGGCCAGGGTTTTTTAAAACGCGCTGCCAGCAGCAGGGCCAACAATTGCGTCTTGTCACCCATTTCGGCCAATGCAACAATACCGGTTGAGATCAGGAAGGCTTCCAAATTACTCCTAATTTAATAGCTATTTGCGCCCGTGTTTATTGGCTCCAGCGGTTATTTAACCATGGAAACTGGCGCTCAAGTCGCTCTGGCGACTTTTTTTACAATTCACCGCGCTCTGCAATTAGCCAACAGCGTATCCTGAGGCCCTTGACTTGGGAGACAACACATGGAAATCGCCTCACTTAAAAACGTCGTAACTGCTGAAGAGTGGCAACTGCGCTGCGATTTGGCTGCCTGTTATCGGCTGGTAGCGCTTTACGGCTGGAGCGATCTGGTCTTCACCCACATCACCGCCAAGCTGCCTGCATCGGTGTCTGGCAACACACACCACTTTCTCATCAACCCCTATGGTTTGATGTTTGACGAAATCACCGCGTCCAGCCTCGTCAAGGTCGATGAGACCTGCCACAAGGTGATTGACTCGCCCTTCCCCGTCAACCCTGCGGGTTTCGTGATTCACAGCGCCGTGCATGAAGCGCGGGCCGACGCCGTTTGCGTGCTGCACACCCATACGCGCGCGGGCGTGGCCGTGAGCGCGCAAAAATGCGGCGTGCTGCCGATCAGCCAGCAGTCCACCTTTGTGCTGGCCTCGCTGGCGTATCACGCCTATGAGGGCGTGGCCTTCCGCGACGAAGAAAAACCGCGCCTGCAGGCAGACCTGGGCAAGGCCAACTACCTGATGCTGCGCAACCATGGCCTGCTGGTGCTGGGCAAGTCCATCGCCGACGCATTTTTGAGTATGTACACCTTTGAAAACACCTGCCGCATTCAGCTCGATGCGCAGGCCGGCGGCGCGCTGATAGCCGTCAACCCAATGATTGTCAAAGGGGTAGGCGAAGCCATGCGGATTCAGACCGGCGGCATGGGCGGTGCGTTTGTCTGGCCCTCACTGATCCGCAAACTCGACAAGATCGATGGCAGCTACCGCTCATGAGCGGCCATCTGCTCGCCACGTAAGGGCGGATAAACCGGTTGCCGCTTCGCTCGTCGCAGAAATGGCGCACTTTCATGCTCGGGGTAATCGTCAGCCGCTCCTCGGCCACATGACCAGGGAAGCGCCGCTTCAATATTGAACAGAAAATGCGCCGGGCTGCTGACTTCGTATTCAAGCAGCAAATCAATAAGGGCAGTGTGCATAAGCGTTGAGCTGCAGAAAATAATGGGGAGAAAGACCCGGAGAGCGCTGGGATCAGCCCGGAAAGGCTTAAATTCGCGTCCGGTGAGGCGCCTCAGGCTTCGCCGCCCCAAACCAGCTCTTACAGGTCACCTGAACCATGAGCGCGGCCCGCGCCAACATCTCGGGCGAGGGCGCAGACCGGTGGCGCGCACGCAGGCGGGTGAGCAGCAAAACCTCGGCAATGCCGGCACGAAAACCCACTTCGCGCCGCGCTGGCGGAGCAGGCCACGCTTTCCGCTGTCGCGGCTCGAACAGGCGATGCCGAAGCCGCGCCACCAGGCCCTCGGTCTGTCGCAAGGTCGGGGCAATGACTTCGGCAGGCAACATTTACTTCAGCACCTTTTTGACCGCGCCCACGCCCAAGGCAGCGAGCACGATAAAAATGACGGCGAGAATCAGGAACAGACCGAACAGGATCTTCGCGATGCCGGCAGAACCTGCCGGCACGCCACTAAAACCAAGCGCACCTGCGACCAGCGAAATCAGCGCAAAGATAATCGCGTACTTCAGCATCAAGGTCTCCTTGGTAAAAAGACATCTGCCCGCGCCATGCGGGACGAGGCGCGGTGGTGAACAGGGCGGATCAGCCTGAACAAGCGGTTTTCAAAAGACAGCGGCCCGCTTCAGCTTCACTGCTTTGCCTCGAATCCTT
>JAYVEE010000289.1:0-3171 GCA_043749005.1 Polaromonas sp.
GCCACACCTTTGACTGAAACCTTTAAGGTCACCGGGTCCGGTTTGAAAGGTGCAATCAGCTTGAATTGAAACACGCCATTTTTGACGGTCTGCTGCACGCCGGGGGTAATGCGGTCAATGTCGCTCCTGTCCGCGCCGGATTCAGAGGTTCTTCGGCCCGGCATTAAAACCCTCGCCCCACCATCAACTTCAATGGTTATGTCGACATCAACAGTGACTTGCTGGCCATCCTTGTCGAGCAGGCGCAACCGCACATCGGTTGCGGTAACGCCATCCGCCGGCAGGTTGTCGCCATCGACCTTGAGACCGATTTTGCTGACAGGCGAACTCAGGCGCTCCAGGAATGACGTAAATGGACGTGGACTGATCCCCTGCTGACCACCCGTTTCAAAAAGACTTTTCGCTTCTGGTACGTCGGCACTTGTCGTATTGAGGGCAGGCTGCGCAAAGGACAAGCCTTGCGCCAGCAGCACGGCCACTGCGACAGGCGTGCGACGCAACATCACCCGATCAGAAAAGCAGGTGGTCTTCATCTTTTTCACCGCACCACCCCAGGAACAGCAGGGAGTAGCTCCTGCTGGCGCGTGACCGGCAGGATTTGTTGCGGCACTTCTCCAGGCTTGTTCTGAATCGCAAACGGCAGGCGCTTTTCCGTCTCAGGTGCCAGCACATTGCCTTGTGCGCGACGGGCTTTGACTTGGTCCATAACTTCTGGGCTGCAGGAGCCTTCGATGAAGTCTGCCCTACCAAGCTCGCCACCTTTAAGATCCACAAAAATACTGTCCCCTACACCGGCATTTCGGTTACTGGAAGGAACAAGGCGTGAGCCCTTCGGCAGAGTAGTGCGGTCAACCTTGATAACCTGCGTTTGTGCCTTGACACCGCAAATACTGTACTTGCCTTCCGCATCCGTTATCAGGAATGTGCCGTCGAGCATCACCAGCCGGACACCCGGAATGCCAAGTTCGCGCCCGCCACCCGAATTGTTTTGCATGGCATTACCATCGCAATCGACGTACACCTTACCGCTGATGCAGCCGTCATTACTGAAAACGCCGCCCTGTACATTGACTTTAAACACGGCGGTGTTGGAGCGGATTGGCGAAATAACTGTCGCACGGTTGATGCCGTCACCCTGTTGCGAACCAACACCGAGGCGGACAAAGTACGTCAGGTCTGCGGTTGCTCCGCCTGCGATAGTTCCGATATTAAAAGTCAATTCCCTGCCAATCCCCCCTGCTGGATTGGCCATCACCACCCCACCAAGGCGCGCGGTTTCAAGGATGTAGCGGAAACCTGCAGGCAATATGTCATTGAGCTTGATTCGCGCTATAGGCAAAGCCGTTGTGTTCCTGATCCGGATCGTGTACTGCACGGAGTCACCAAGCTCCGCAACGGTTTTGTTACCAGTCTTGGATACCAGCAATGCGCCTGACGTAAGCACACCCGGATCGAGTGGAATATGGTTGTTCAGGATGTCCCTTGGAGCACCAAACACATAGTTGAAAACAAGGTAATACGTGGTGTCTGCGCTTTGCGACAGTGCGTCTGGATGAACCAAGAAGGGCGCCCCGGCGCTGACAGGATTTTGCGGGAAAACAGAAGGCTCAATACTGCTGTTCGAATACCCGGCAGGCGGGGTAATTCGAATGGTGTAAACGCCATTTGCCGGTGTACCCTGAAAGAAGAACTCATATCCACCCGGAAGAGCGCCACAGTTGGTACCTGAAATACATTGGTTGACACCACCAATCAGATCTGCAGGCGGGACCAGCAAGCCATTCGGTCCCAATAATTCGACAAGGGCACCATTTACCGGCAGACCGGTTTGCGAGTCATACACCACCCCGCTCGGATCAATAGGCAGATTCTGATTTATTGTGTTGTCGCCGACAAACAGGCTTATGCCGGTAATGGCTTGACCAATTGTTGTACCGCTGACGCTGGTAGTCACCGACGTCGCCCCCGGGTTGGTGTTACCGAAAGCAGTGGTCGGCCCCTGATTGACTGGGGTCGTCCCGATTGCATTGCAGGAGGTTGGGTTGTTCGCGTCGAGACAATTAAAAAATTCAATCTTGTAGCCTGTGCCCGCAGGGGCTTCAATGGTGTACGCCCCTGCTGAATTGGTAAATGCCGTACCGACCACCACTGATGACGCATTTGTCAATTTGACATAAATATTTGGAAGCAATGTTTCCCCAACCTGGAAGGTCCGGAAATTGGCTCCCAGCCTGTTGCTGTCTATCCATGCAAGGCCCTGAACCCGCGCACCAATGCCGACCACAATAGTCGCGGTGTCGTTTGTTGGATTGGTGTCGCCTGGCGCGGTTATATGTACAGTAAAAGTCTGCGAAGACGCCTGTAGGGGCGCAAGCTGATAAGTAGTTGTGAAAGTAACGGTCTGTCGCGGGGCGAGCGCCGAGGTCAACACAAAATTCACTGTGGAACCCAGTGGCGCGCCAACTCCGGGGGGAATGTTCAAAGTCGCCGTTCCGCCACTGGGCAACGCACCCATATTTGTAACAGTCACAAATACAGTGTTTGTGCCTTGCACGAGCAATTTTGGTGAAACGACCAGTGACACCGACAAGTCAACACCAACTCCGCTGACTACAGTGGCTGCTATGGACTTGTTGTTCGCCGCATTCAGATCGGCGGTTGTCGTTGTGATGCTACTGGTTCCATTGACGGTCCCAGAAGCCGGCATCACGTAGGTGAACGTGAAGCTTGCACTACTGCCCGGAAGCATCGTCACTATCGGGAAATTCGCAGTGGCGCTGCCTGGAGCGACCGTGCCACCAAACACGGCGGTCAGGGTCCCACCAGATAGGAATACCGTACGTGTGACGTTGTTTGCGCTGGCAACACCAACGTTGTAGAAGGTAACGGTGCCTCCTACAGAGCTACCTGCGGGTGCACTTGCTGGCAGACTCAACGTCGTACTCACCTCTGCAGTCGTAGTTGCAGCCACACTGAAACTGCTGGTGTTGTTCAGCAGATTGGTATCGTTGAAAGCATTGGAGGTGCCGGTGCCGGTCACACCCGTGGAGGTTTGCAGGAAACTGATGCTGGCCGAGACAGTAGCACTCGGCGTAACGTTCACCACCGTCGGCGCTGTCGGGAACGTCACAACACCCGTGCCGTTGTTATAAACACCGTTGCCCATCAACG
>JAYVEE010000290.1:0-3167 GCA_043749005.1 Polaromonas sp.
CGACCACCGGCGGCTCTGGAGTGTGCCCATTGACCCAGGCGTGTGCCGCGATTTCTATGGACACGTCATCCGTTTCATCGGGCCAAATAAAGATTTTAATTCCCGGAAGATACTTTTTTATCTGGGAGGTGTCGGGATTTTCAGGAACTATGAGCAACTATTTGAACGCAGTAATCTACCGCGGGGGTGGTTTCTATTCTTACATTTTTGGAAGTGTTGTTTACTACCCCGGTTCCTTCACGACATATCTTGACCTCCTGGCCGGCGATGGTCTCGTTGTGAACATCGTGGGTAGCGTCACAGTGCAGCGGTGTGCGATAAGCGGCCGTTTCGTCTCTTAAAATGTTGAGGTTATATTAGAATGAGCTCAACCCTTGGTTACGGAGATGCCATCGGCGGCATCCAGTTTGGCCCTGGCGTGTCTGCGACGGACGCCCAGGGAGCTCCCCTGTCTGTTTTTGACGGCACACAACGCGTAATCCTGACTGCAGTCTCAACAACAAGCCTGAACTACAACGACATCAAAAACAAACCGTCCCTGTTCTCTGGGGATTTTAATGATTTAACAAACCGCCCGGCGCTGCTCCAGGGAGTTGCCGGTCAGTCAATCGTGGGTCCCCAGGGATTACCCGGGAAGGATGGTGTGAACGGCCAAGACGGCATCTCTGTGGTTGGACCTCAAGGGCAAGCGGGCCAAAACGGTGCGGATTCTATAGTTCCCGGGCCCCAAGGGGCAACCGGCGCGGCATCTACTGTTCCCGGGCCAACCGGCGCAACCGGCGCGGCATCTACTGTTCCCGGGCCAACCGGGGCAACCGGTGCGGCTTCTACTGTTCCCGGGCCAACCGGCGCAACCGGCGCGGCATCTACTGTTCCCGGGCCAACCGGCGCAACCGGTGCGGCATCTACTGTTCCCGGGCCAACCGGCGCAACCGGTGCGGCATCTACTGTTCCCGGGCCCCAAGGTCCAGCAGGCCCTGCCCCGAGTGGAGTTGTTGGGCAGGTTGTATTCCTCGCATCATCAGGTGTTGCCGCAGCCTCGTCAAATCTGGTGATAAACACAACAAACCTCACTTCCCTCAACCCATTATATTCAAATGTAATCGCTGGAACGGGCTCAAGCATCCCATATTCCACACTTACTGGTGCACCAGCGCTCAACTTCCTGCCACTGGCTGGAGGAACTTTAACTGGTAATTTGGTGGCCACAAACATTACTTCAACAAGTATTTCTGGTGTGGGAACTGGTCTGTCTTTATTGACGGGCGCAAATGTGTCTGGCACTGTTCCACTTTCCACGAGCGCTCTCACTGTTTCCGCCGCCGCACAACCTGCCATCACATCGCACGGTATTCTTACGGCCCTGACCGTATCTGGTGCCACATCACTTGCTGGTTTAACCGCCACTTCCTTCTCTGGCCCCGCGTCTGGACTCTCGGCACTCGCCGGTGCCAACGTGACTGGGACGGTGTCTCTCGCCGCCGTGGTTACCAGCGCAGCGCAGCCGATTATTACCTCTGTGGGCACCCTTACGAACCTCAACAGCTCGGGCACAATCACTGTATCTTCTGCGAGCACTTCATCCACGAATGCGACCGTGATGTATAATACAAGTGTCTCATCTTCCAATTCTTGGGTCACGCTTGTTGGCGGGTCTTCTTCGTTTTTGCCAGGACAGTTTGCAATCTTCAACAGTTTCTTCAGCTCCTCAGCATTGCAAATCAGCACAGGCAATTTCATAGGTCTCGGCAAAAATCCGCTTTATCAACTTGACCTAAATGGTACGGTAAACGCCGGGTTCTTCATCGGCAACGGTTCGGCAATCTCTGCGCTGACTGGCGCCAACGTGACCGGCACAGTAGCTCTCGCCACAAGCGCGACGACAGCGGGGGCAGTCACGACCCCAGCACAGCCAAATATCACAAGTGTTGGTTATCTGTCTGGACTCCGTGTGCAGGGTTTTACTGGGGTTGGAACAAGCACACCAACTTCACTTCTTCATCTGCAAGGTGTTGCTCCTCGCCTTACTCTCAACGGTGTTACGGGAAACGCCAATCATCTCGGCATCGATGTCCTCACAACAGCCGGAGCAACCGTTCCATCCTGCCAACTGGACTTTGTGGATGACGGTTCAACCAGTTCCCACATGTTCTTCAACACCAAGAATTCGTCTAATGCTCTGGTGAACAGGCTTTATATTCAGTCAAACGGTTTGGTCGGCGTAAACACGGCTTTACCACAAGCACAACTCGACGTGAACGGCACGTGTCGCGCGACATCATTCTCCGGAGCCGGCGCTGCACTCTCTGCCTTGACGGGAGCTAATGTGACGGGGACTGTGCCACTTGCCTCTGTTGTTACAGCCGCCGCGCAACCGGCGATTACATCGGTCGGCAACCTGTCTGCATTGACGGTCACAGGCGCGCTGACCGTTACCGGCAACACCAACCTGAACGTTCTCACATCTTCTTTTCTGTTTGGCAACGGCGCCGGTTTATCATCCTTGAATGGAGCCAACGTGGTCGGTGCAGTCACGACCTCCGGAGTTGCGACAACTGTTTCGGGAAACGCACAGCCGAACATCACCTCGGTGGGGACACACACCTCCCTTGCATCCGGCACACTTACAATCACTGGGGGTTCAACCGGGACAATCTCTTATGTGTCAGGATTTCCTAACAACGGGTCAGCCTCAACAAGAGACGCGCTCGTTATAGCTCAACTGAACGGAAGCACGGCAAGGTTCAACATTTGGGGGGATGTTTCTGGTGTGGGACCACAGATCGACGCGTGTGCGAATGTGTTCAGATGGATGGCTCCTGGCGCAAACCCCACAATTGAGAATATGAGACTTTCCGGCGCCGTTCTAACGCTCAACGGAACCTTGAACGTCCTTGACACCCTCTCCAATGATGGCGCAGCTCACATCATTGGGTGCTCTGCACTATTGAACGGAACAGACACCGGGCTGGCAATCGGTAAGCAAAGGAGCCTGTCAAACTCGGGTGTGATAATGTATTACCATGTTGCTGATGGTTCGGCATTAAACACGCTAAACTTCGGCATCTTCGGGATAAACAACCAGGTTATGACTATCTCATCCTCTAATGTCGGTATCGGCCAGACCAACCCAGCGTATCCGTTGGACGTGACCGGAAGCATACATG
>JAYVEE010000291.1:0-3162 GCA_043749005.1 Polaromonas sp.
CTCACCAGTGACACCCGCGGGCGCGCGCAACAGCGAAACGGGTCGGCCTTTGAGGTGCAACAACATGACCGGCGCAACCAGCGCGTAATGCTTGACCACATCCAGTTTGGTCAAGCCAGTTTGTACATCAATGGTCCGGTCAGGATGGGTGAGGCGCAGCGATGCTGGCAGGGCAACTTTTGCGGCGTGGGGTGCTTCAGGAGCCGCCGCCTTTGCCTTCTCGCCAGTTAACAATCCGCGGAAAACGCCGTGGCGAATGCGGCCTGTCTTCGTCAGCTCGGCAAACGAAACATCAGCCATAAGGGTGGGTTTGACCCAATGCGGCGTGCCCGCAATGGCTGGCTTGTCTGCAAAAGGCGAGGCCGGGGTCGCCAGTTTTTCAAGTGTGCATGCAAGGTCTGCGAGCGATTTTTCAGTGAAGCCACTGCCTACATTACCAGCGTATTGCAGTTCTCCACTATCGTCATGGTGGCCCAGTAACAGCGCACCCAGCCCGGTTCGCGCGCCTTTAGGGTCGGTGTAGCCGCAAATTAAAAACGCTTGGCGTTTGCTGCATTTGAGTTTGATCCAGTTAGGTGAACGGCGTGACTCGTAGGGCGAGTCAGCGCGTTTGCCAATCAGTCCCTCCAGCCCCAGCTTGCAGGCCGACAGCATCAGGTCTTTCGACGGCGCATCAAACGCAGCACTGAACCTGATGTTGCTGGTTGTTTGTCTACCCAGCAGCTTTTCAAGCAGCGCCCTCCGCTGCGAAAGCGCAACGCCTCGCAAGTCGTAGCCCTGGAAAAACGGCATGTCGAAAACGTAATAGGTTATGGCGGCTGTTGCGCCGCCCCGGCTTGGCGCCTCAAACGCTTTTTGCAGCATTTGAAAATCAGGAATGCCTTTGTCATTGAGAACTACTATTTCACCATCCAGCCAAGTCTCTGCCATGCCCGCCTGTCTTAAGCCATCAAGGGAACGGGCAAGTTGCGGGAGTTTTGTCGTCCAGTCATGGCCATTGCGCGTGAAGCAATTAACCGATGCGTTGTCCAGCCGTGTCATCAGCCGGTAGCCGTCAAATTTCAGCTCGTAAAGCCATTCCCCATACCCGGGTGGCGAGTCCGTCAGGGTGGCCAGTTGCGGTGCCAGTTTTGGTGGCAGATTTGCCTTTACAGCGCCTGCTGGCAAATCAGTTCGTTTAACGGTTTCAGGTGACTTGGTCTTTTTTGATATTGAGGGCAATGCTCCTTTTTCGGGCGTTACCTGCGGATTGCCTGAGGTGCTGACGCTGTCCGGCAAGGCTTGGGTGATGTCATATTCGAGCGATGGCCGTTCAAATTCGTCATGCTCCTTGATCAGCAGCCATGCAACCTGCTTGTCGCCATGGCCGCGCATACGCACCAGCGTCCACTGCCCCTTAAGTTTGTGGCCGCGCACCTCAAACTTCAGTTTGCCATCTGTAAAACCTTGAGCTGCATCGCTAGTGGGTAGCCAGACCCCGTTGTCCCAAACAATGACGCGCCCTGCGCCGTATTGCCTGGCCGGAATCAATCCTTCAAAATCGCCATACGAAAGCGGGTGATCTTCAACCTTTACAGCCATGCGTTTAACGTGTGGGTCCAGACTCGGGCCGTTGGGAATAGCCCAACTTTTCAAAGTGCCTTCAAACTCCAGCCTGAAATCGTAATGAAGGCTTCTGGCCCAATGTTTTTGCACCACAAACCTCAAACCATGCTTGCTTGACTCGCCCCCTTGGGCTGGTTCAGGCGTGACAGTGAAGTCGCGTTTTGAGCGATAGCTGGCAAGCAGATCCAGATCGTCCATACAGGTAATTCAGGCAGGCTGGTGCATCAAGCTGCGCGCCGTTTAGGCGCTGCAGTTTTTTTGGCTGCTATGGGTTTGACAGCCGTCTTTCTATCAGCAGGTTTTTTTAAACTGCGCTTGAGCAATTCAGTCAGGTCAATAATTTGTGCTCCGCCTGCAGCGCCTTCTTCAAGGTGTTCAAGTGGCGTGACGCTTTCAGTTTTACCTGCCTTCACACGCTGTTCAACCAGCTTCAAAATGGCGTTCTTGAACTCGTCTTTGTAGTTTTCAGGATGCCAGCCCGTACTCATGCTGGTAACCAGCTGCTCGGCCATCTTTATTTCAGCGTCGGCCAAGCCAGCCGCTTTCACACCTTCAGGCGGTAGATCAAGATGCGTCCACGGCCGGATCTCATCGCCCCAGCGCAGCAGATTAAGCACCATGCCGCGCCCTGACGGAATCAACGCTGCCAGGTGCTGCTTGGTTTGAATCACCACCCGGGCAACGCCAACCTTGCCGGTTTTAAGCAGCGTTTCGCGCAGCAGCGCGTACACCTTGGCGCCCTTGTTGATAGGCGCAATATAGTAAGGCCGCTCAAGGTAAACGAAAGGAATGTCGCCCGCGTTGACAAACGTTTCAATCTCAATAGTTTGAGTTGTTTTGGGATATGCGTCTGCAATTTCAGCGTCGCTCAGCACGACGTAATGGCCTTCCTCGTAAGCAATGCCCTTGACGATGTTCTCTTTGGCGATGTCCTTGCCGGTTTTTTTGTTGATGCGCTTATAGCCCACCGGATCCATACTGCGTTTGTCCGGCCAGTCAAAGTCCAGCCCAGACTCCAGAGTGGCCGAGTGCAGACTTACAGGAATGTGAACCAGGCCAAAACTGATTGCACCTTTCCATAACACCCTGGATGAAGCTTCAGCCATTTTTACCTTTGTCAGAACAATAAATTAACAGCTTTCATGACTTGCCCTTTTTCGGATCGTGTCCCCAATTCATCAGTGAATAGCGCCAGTGGGTTTCGCTGACATCACCATCTGGTCGTTGTGCCAAATGGCGGTGAATGTAGCCCACTACCTTGCGCGCGTGCGCTATGTCGGTACTGGTAAATCGGGTTTGGATTTTTCCAAGCAACGCGACAATTTTCTTGCCTGATTGATGGCCTACTGACTCTTCGCCTTCGTGCGCTTTGAACCCCACCTTTTTGGACTCGTCGGTAGCTAGCCATGCTGTTAATGCTTTTGCAGACATGTTTACTCCTTCCTTGAATGCTCTAAATGATGCAGCCGCGTCGGGCTTTTCCGTGCTCATTTGGCCTTAACCTTTTTCAGGGCGGCGGGTTTATGCGCGGCAACCTTTCCAGAACTGGAACTTTCT
>JAYVEE010000292.1:0-3159 GCA_043749005.1 Polaromonas sp.
ACGCAGCGCCAACCCATGCGGACGGCATCTTTGATGAAGTCGACCAGCGCTTGGCGCGCGTCTTCGCGCCGCAGGCCGTGCAGGTCAACCTGGCCTTGAATGCTCCAGCCGCCCTTTCTCAGCTTGCGGGTCACGTCAGTGCCTATGCCCGGTCGGCGGAAGCTCAACGCGTCGTCGGTATCCAGCAGCGTTTCCACATCAAACTCATCAGACAGCGCTTCTTGCATCACGGCAAGCTCGTCCAACTGATGTTGTACGGCAATAGGCGCAGTTGCCACTCGCGGCAAACTGGCGCGGTGGCCGGGGCGATGTTTGAGTGGCAGCGGTTTGACGATGCCAACCGCCAGTGCAAAGAAGTCTTCTTCTGCTTTGGCCTTGGCCACAGCCGCTTTTTTCGCTACCTCCAGCTCTTTGGCTCGCTGGACACGCGCCTCAAGCTCGGCTTTGACGGCTTTCAAGCCTTTCAAATCTTTAATGGCAATGGCTTTCATAATCTAAATCAAGCCCATCTCAGCCATTGACACAGCTTCAGATCTTGTCACTATGAAATGGTCCAACACCCGCACGTCGATCAATGCCAGCGCTGCTTTCAGCGTTTGCGTGATGGCCTCGTCCGCCCGTGAAGCCTGCGGGTTGCCGCTGGGGTGGTTGTGAGCCAGCACCACGTTGGCAGCGTTCAACGCCAGCGCGCGCACCACCACTTCGCGTGGGTAAACGCTGGTCTGCGTCAATGTGCCCCGGAACATCTCTTCCAGCACGATCAGGCGGTGGGACGTGTCCAAAAACAGTACTGCAAAAATTTCATGCTCACGGCTGCCGAGCTGCAGCTTCAAATAATCACGTATCGCTTGCGGGTTACTGAACATGGTTTTTTCCTGCAGCTGGCTGGCCAGTGCCCGCCGGGCCAGTTCAAGAACTGCAACAATCTCTGCGCGCTTGGCTGGCCCCAGACCTTTAATTTTTTTGAGCGCATCTGCGGGCGTGTTCAGCAAACCAGACACGCCACCGAAAGTGCTAATCAACTCCTGACCCATTTGCAGCGCATTTTTACCTGGCAGGCCGGTGCGTAGCAGCAGCGCCAGCAGTTCGGCATCACTGAGTGCGCCGGGGCCACGGGCAAGTAATTTTTCACGCGGACGGGCATCTTGTGGCAGGTCTTTGAGCAGCATGGGATGATTGAACGGCTAACTTTCTACAATAGGTGCAGTTTACAAACAGTTCTTGGCTGCCAAGCCATGCCAGAGAGTTTTATGTCCGTTGATCAGATTATTGCCACTCCGGTAATTCAAGCCGGGTCTTTTCTGACCCTCCACTACCGCATGGCCGGGCCTGACGGGGTGGATATCATCAACACTTTTGGTGGCAAGCCTGCAACGCTCAGCTTGGGCATGGGCCAGTTGTCACCGTCAATTGAGCAGAACCTGATGGGTTTGCCTGAAGGTACGCAATCGACGTTTGAGCTACCCGCTGGCGTTGCATTTGGCGAACGCAATGCCGACTTGGTGCAGTGGGTAGCGCGCAAATTGCTCAATGAATTGGGCGACACTGATGAAGCTTACAAATTGGGCGATGTCGTGCAGTTTCCCACGCCGGATGGTGCGGGGCAGTACGCAGGCAGTGTGGTGCAAGTAAAAGATCCCGGAGAGGCTGTGCAGTTTGACTTTAATCATCCGTTAGCCGGTCAGCCCGTGACTTTTGAGGTCAACATTATTGGAGTCTTGTGACAATGCTTCCCCAAGAAATTTTGTTGGCAGAGCCACGCGGCTTTTGCGCAGGCGTTGACCGTGCGATTGAAATCGTTGAGCGCGCCCTGACCAAATTTGGTGCACCCATCTATGTGCGCCATGAAATTGTCCACAACACGTATGTCGTCAATGACCTGAAACAAAAGGGCGCAATTTTTATTGAGGAGCTCAATGATGTGCCGCCTGGTGCCACCCTGGTTTTTAGTGCGCACGGCGTGAGCAAGGCGATTCAGCAGGA
Source organism: Polaromonas sp. (assembly GCA_043749005.1). Taxonomy (GTDB): domain Bacteria; phylum Pseudomonadota; class Gammaproteobacteria; order Burkholderiales; family Burkholderiaceae_C; genus Polaromonas. Next base: position 1,984 of record JAYVEE010000292.1, read on the forward strand.
GGCTGAGCAGCGTGGGTTTCAGATATTTGATGCCACCTGTCCGCTGGTGACCAAGGTTCATGTTGAAGTCGCCAAGCTGCATAAGGAAGGTTATGAGTTCATCATGATTGGCCACAAAGGCCATCCTGAAGTTGAAGGCACGATGGGTCAGCTCGACAGCGGCATTCACCTGGTCGAAGATGTGGCAGATGTAGCGCACATCGCACCGCTACAAACGCAGTTGCTTGCAGTAGTTACGCAAACCACCTTGAGCGTGGACGACGCAGCGGAGATTACGGCTGCCGTCAAAGCGCGTTTCCCGCTGGTGCGTTCGCCAAAAATGCAGGACATTTGTTACGCCACGCAAAACAGGCAAGACGCTGTCAAGGTATTGAGCGCCCAGGTTGATATTGTGATTGTGGTGGGCAGTCCCACCAGTTCCAACAGCAACCGTTTGCGTGAGCTGGCGGCCAAGCTGGGTACCGAGGCTTACATGGTCGATGATGCCAGCGAGCTGCAGGAAAGCTGGTTTGTTGGCATGGCGACAGTCGGCTTGACGGCTGGGGCGTCTGCGCCTGAAGTGCTGGTCAAGCAGGTGATTGACCGCATCAAGGCGCTGGGCGCGGTGTCGATTCGCAAAATGGAGGGCATTGAAGAAACGATCAAGTTCCCACTGCCCAAGGGCTTGAAGCTGGACGCTCACGGTCACACGCTTGAAGTCAATGAAAGCCAGTTGCACCAATTGATGTGAAGCTATTTGTGATGCTATAAAATAAATAGCTTATTGCACCCGTATTAATTGGGCTGGAGAGCTATTCGGTACTAAAATATAGCCTTTTTTCATATTCAAGCCACTTTATGCTCGACATCACCCTTTTACGCAAAGACCTGGCTCATGCCATTACCCGGCTTGAGACACGCAAGTCGCCACAGGCTTTTTTGAATGTTGATGCCTTTATCGCGCTCGAGCAGGAGCGCAAAACCATTCAAAGTCGTACTGAAGAGCTGCAAAACCTGCGCAACACATTGTCCAAAAAAATTGGCCAGCTCAAAGCCAGGGGTGAGGACGCCAGTGCCGCGATGGCCCAGGTCAGCAGCTCAAAAGCTGAGCTGGAAACGTCCAGCGCGCGGTTTGAGCAGCTTCAGGTCGAACTGCAAGCCCTCTTGCTGGCTGTGCCCAATTTGCCGCATGACAGC
>JAYVEE010000293.1:0-3158 GCA_043749005.1 Polaromonas sp.
CCGACGCTTTACTGGAAAGAAGGCGACACGGTCACCCTGCGCGTGACCAATCGGTTGAATGTCACCAGCTCTGTGCATTGGCACGGCATCTTGCTGCCAACGGAGATGGACGGCGTGCCGGGCTTGAGCTATAACGGCATTGCACCTGGCGAAACCTTTGTCTATAGCTTTCCGGTCAAGCAGAGCGGTACTTACTGGTATCACAGCCATTCTCGCTTCCAGGAACAAACCGGCCTGTATGGCGCATTGGTCATCACACCTAAAAACGGCGAGCGCTTCCCGACGGATCGTGAATATGTGGTGATGCTGTCCGACTGGACGGACGAGAATCCCGAGCGCATCTATGCCAAGCTCAAGAAAATGAGCGATTACTACAACTACAACCAAACCACGGCACAGGATTTCATGCATGACGCCAAAATCATGGGCATCAGCGGTGCGTTTCAGAAAAGGCGTATGTGGAACCGGATGCGCATGTCGCCCACGGATTACAGCGATGTGCAGGGCTCCACCTTTACCTATCTGGTTAACGGGGCCTCTCCCACGGGTAACTGGACCGGACTATTCAAGCGCGGTGAAAAAGTACGCCTGCGTTTCATCAATAGTTCAGCCACCACCATCTTCGACGTACGCATTCCCGGCCTCAAATTAAAAGTGGTGTCGGCAGATGGACAGGATGTTGCACCGGTCAGTGTTGATGAATTCCGCATTTCCGTAGCTGAAACCTACGATGTGATCGTAGAACCCAATGATGATCGCGCTTATACCCTGTTTGCGCAATCCATAGATCGCTCCGGTTATGCACGCGGCACCTTGGCACCCAGCGTTGGCATGCAAGCTGAAGTGCCCCCAGTGGATAGGCCGGTATGGCTAGGCATGATCGACATGATGGGCGCCATGGGCGCCATGGGCGGTATGCAAAAAATGGCGGATATGGGGACGATGAAGCCCGGCCCGAGCGATCATGGCATGATGAACATGGACATGGGAGGCGACATGTCCAATATGGCAGGCATGGATCACAAGCCCATGCCCAAGCCGAAAGTGCATCACGCCAAGGCCGAGTATGGGCCGGATGTTAATTCACGCGTTAATACACCACGTACCAACCTCGACGACCCCGGCATCAACTTGAGGAACAATGGCCGACGCGTTTTGAACTATGCCGACCTGCACACAATAGGCGGGACATCAACACCACATGATGCGACGCGTGAGATGGAAATCCATTTGACCGGCCACATGGAGCGCTTCATTTGGTCATTTGATGGGGTGAAGTTCTCCGATTCCACACCTCTGCATTTCCGCTATGGTGAAAAACTGCGCGTCATCCTGCACAACGACACCATGATGAACCACCCCATCCATCTGCATGGCATGTTCAGTGAAATTGAATCGCCTGACGGCCAATTCCAGGTGCGCAAGCACACCGTCAACGTGCAACCCGCGCAGCGCATCAGCTATCTGGTGGATGCCACCAATAAAGGCCGCTGGGCGTTCCATTGCCATTTGCTCTATCACATGAATGCCGGCATGTTCAGGGAGGTCATCCTGTCATGAAGCGATTATTAATGGTGGCAGTCATCATGTCGACAAGCCTATCTGCCTTTGCAGTGCATGCAGATTCCAGAGTTACCTCAGAAGTGAATAAGGACGAATCGGTTTATCAACAATCTTTGCCGCCAAAAGCCAGCACCGGCCCCGAAAAGGTCATGGAAATGCAGATGGACCCGTCATCGCTGCAGGGTGGCACGCCGCCGCCTGATGCTCGAAATGCCGATGATTACGCTGACGGCCTGAAACTTGGTCTAAAACCGGGCATGGATATGGCTGACAATGAACTTTACGGCCAGATTCTGCTGGATAAGTTTGAATTCTTCACTGGCGAGGGCAGCAATGGCATACGGTTTGATGGGCAAGCCTGGGTCGGTGGTGACCACAACCAATTATGGTTCAAGGCAGATGGCGGCAAGTCAGACGGAGAAAAAGCCGCAACCCGAACCGAATTATTGTGGAACCGGACATTTGCCCCCTACTGGAGTAGTCAGATAGGCGTGAGGCACGATTTGGGGGATGGCCCAGACCGAAATTGGCTCGCCTTCGGCGTAGTGGGTTTGGCGCCTTACTGGTTTGATGTCGAAGCGACCGCCTATGTGGGCGAAAACGGTCGCACTGCATTACGCGGAGAAGTCACCTACGACTGGCTACTGACACAACGTCTCATCTTGCAACCCAATGTGGAAATCAATCTGTATGGCAAGGATGACCATGGTCGCAGCATAGGCGCCGGGGTGTCGGAGCTTGAGGCTGGGTTACGATTACGCTATGAAATCAAACGCGAGTTCGCCCCCTATATCGGCATTAACTGGAAACGCAAGTTTGGGCAGTCAGCGGACTTCGCACGTGATGAAGGCAGAAACGTTGATGAGGCGCAGCTACTGTTGGGCGTCCGGGTTTGGTATTGACCGGCAATAATAGATTAATGACTCGCTACACCAGCAAAACTGAACGGAAAGGTTGCAATAATGAATAGCTATACAAAATTTGGCGCCATGATAGTGACGTCCACACTTGTTATGTTTGGTCTCATGTATTTGAACACCTGGCAGCTGAACGATATCTTTTTTAGCGAAACCAGAGCGTATATGGCGGTGGTGATGGGTGGCACGATGGCCGTTATCATGCTGATGTTTATGCGCAAGATGTACGCCAACAGGGCTGCGAACATTGGCATCTATTTGGGCAGTGTGCTGGTGTTTGCTGTTTCACTATGGCTGGTGCGTAGCCAGCAGACTATCGAGGATGTGGCTTGGATGAAAGCCATGATTCCACATCATTCCATTGCAATTTTGACCAGTACACGTGCACATATCACTGACCAACGCGTCAGAAAGCTGGCAGATAGCATCATAGAATCCCAAACGCGGGAAATCGGTGAAATGAAAGCTTTAATCAAAGATATCGAGAGCACACAGTAATGAAAAGCCGTGCCCCGATTGGCATGAAGAAATTCAGAACATGAAGATTGACTCTGCCGCCAACGCAAATGAGACTTGCTATGCCGAAGCGCACAAAGCCCATTGAAGAGACATATTTGCCTCCGGATAAAGCACGTCGGCGGATACTTATTACTGCTACCACAGCGATGGGCGGGCTTG
>JAYVEE010000294.1:0-3154 GCA_043749005.1 Polaromonas sp.
CCGAAAACAAAAACCCTGATTTTTAGCGATGGCCTGACTGTTCCGCGCACCATCGAGCTTTACCAGCAGTTCAAGGGGCGTTGCCAGCTTGCCTTTGGTATTGGTACCAATTTGACCAACGACCTCGGTTATGAGCCTTTGCAAATTGTGATCAAGATGGTTCGCTGCAACGGTCAACCTGTCGCCAAGCTCTCGGACACACCTTCAAAAAACATGTGTGACGATGAGAAGTATTTGGCTTATCTGCGGCAAGTATTCGAGATCGAACAATCATGAAGCATTTACAGCGTCACGCGATGTTTTTCATATTGGTTCTATTGCCGGGTTTTGCTGATGCCGCTGAGTTTGATGGAGCGCGTTTGAACCTGATGTGGGCGATTCCGTTTGCTGGCATCTTGTTGTCAATTGCACTCATGCCGGTGATGGCTTCCCAGTTTTGGCATCGTCACTTTGGCAAGGTTTCAGCAGCCTGGACTTTGGCCTTTTTGCTGCCTTTTGCCTACTTTTTCGGTTTCCAGGCAGCTGGAGTCAGCCTGATCCATGCTTTGTTGGCAGAGTACATCCCCTTCATCATTTTGCTGGCTGCGTTGTATACCGTGGCGGGTGGCATCTATATTCGCGGCAGCCTGCATGGCAGCCCGGCGCTGAATTGCGGCCTGCTGCTGATTGGCGTGGTTTTGGCCAGCTTTATGGGTACCACGGGCGCATCGATGCTGATGATTCGCCCGCTGATTCGCGCCAACGACAACCGCCAACACAAGGTACATCTGGTGGTGTTTTTTATTTTTTTGGTCAGCAATGTGGGCGGTTCACTAACGGCGCTGGGGGATCCACCGCTGTTTCTTGGTTTTCTGAAAGGCGTCGACTTTTTTTGGACAGCTCGTTTTATTCTTACTGAAACGCTGTTTATGGTGGTCAGTCTTTTGGCAATTTTCTACGTCGTTGACAGCCACTACTTTAAAAAGGAAGGGGTCCTGCCTGTTGCCCTCCCAACCGACTCAGAGCAGATTGGTTTTGACGGAGGTGCCAATTTTTGGCTGCTTGGCGCTACAGCCGGCCTGGTCTTGATGAGCGGCGTGTGGAAATCGCCAGTGGTGTTTGATGTGGCGGGCACTGCCGTTGGCTTGCCGGGCCTGTTGCGGGACGTTGGCTTGGGCATAATCATCGTTATTTCCCTGCGCATAACTGCCAAAAGCGTACATGATAGCAACCAGTTTTCATGGGCACCGATGCAGGAAGTAGCCAAATTGTTCATCGGTATTTTCGTGACCATCATTCCGGTGATTGCGATGTTGCAGGCAGGTTCGAACGGGCCCTTCAGTGCCATCGTCGCTGGTATTACGCGGCCTGATGGCTCGCCTGACCCGGCGATGTATTTTTGGGCAACCGGTTTGCTGAGTTCATTTCTGGACAATGCACCGACATACTTGGTGTTTTTTAACACCGCAGGCGGTGACCCCAAAGCACTGATGACCACACTGGCGCCCACGCTGGCGGCTATTTCAGCCGGTGCAGTATTTATGGGCGCCAACACCTACATTGGCAACGCTCCCAACTTGATGGTCAAGGCCGTCGCTGAAGACCGGGGCGTGGAAATGCCGAGCTTTTTCGGCTACATGATCTGGTCATGTGGTGTTCTACTCCCGCTTTTCATCATCGTGACCCTGATCTGGTTTCGATAATTTTCCAGGGTACTTTATGAGCAAACCTAAAATTCTGGTGGCCAGAGCCATCTTTTCAGAAACCATTGCCAAGCTTGAGCAATATTTTGATGTTGAATGCAATCCAGCTGATGAAATATGGACCAAAGTTCAGTTCATTGAAAAACTCAAGGGAAAGCAAGGCGTTTTCACGACCGGCGGTGAGCGTATTGACGACGAAGTGTTGGCGGCATGCCCAGGCTTGAAAATCTGCGCCAATATGGCTGTGGGGTATAACAATTTTGATGTGCCTGCCATGACAGCTGCTGGCGTACAGGCCACCAATGCGCCAGACGTGTTGACTGAAACCACCGCCGATTTTGGCTTTGCGCTTTTGATGGCCACCGCACGCCGCGTGACGGAAAGCGAGCATTACTTGCGCGCTGGTCACTGGACCAAATGGAGCTACAACATGTTTGCCGGCACTGACATACATGGCAGCACGCTCGGCATCATCGGTATGGGCCGCATCGGGCAGGGCATTGCCAAACGAGGAGCGCATGGCTTTGGCATGACGGTGCTTTATCACAACCGTTCGCAGCTTGACGCTGCAGTTGAAGCTGAATGCAAGGCCCGATACGTCAGCAAGTCCGAACTGCTAAAAAGCGCTGACCATGTCGTGCTGGTCGTGCCTTACTCGGCAGAATCACACCACACCATTGGCGCTGCTGAACTGGCTCTGATGAAGCCCACTGCCACGCTCGTGAATATTGCGCGCGGCGGCATAGTGGACGATGCGGCGCTGGCTGTGGCGTTGCGTGAAAGGCGTATCGCGGCTGCCGGACTGGATGTTTTTGAAGGCGAACCCAAACTGAACCCCGATTTGCTGACCGTGCCCAATGTGGTGCTGACCCCCCACATTGCCAGTGCCACCATCCCCACACGGATGGCTATGGCCAACCTGGCAGCTGACAACCTGATTGCCGTTTTGACCGGTAAAAAGCCTCTGACACCCTTGAATTCGCCCCTCATTACCTCTTAAATACTCATTAAATACGCCTTTAAATCAATGAATACGAGTATAGCTAGCTCCTGAAAACATAGCATGACTGAATCTGGTTTTTATACTTTTCTGGCGCTATCGATAGTCAATGCGCTGTTGCTGCTGTGGCTTGTTTTCAGAAAGCAGCCTGACAACGCAAAAGCGGAATTGCTGGCAATCATCCGTGAAGGCAATGACAAAACCGAACGCGAAGTTCGTTGTGAAATTGTTGACAATGGCCGTGCCAATCGGCAAGAACTCAGCGCCACATTTGCTACCTTTCAGCAAACACTGACGCAGCAAAGCGCCGAGGCCATCCGCACCCAAAACACGCAGATTGACGCCTTTGGCCAGCAACTGGCACTGCTGCAAAAAACCTTGTCAGACACATTGGCGATGCAATTGCAATCGGTCAGCGAATCCAACGCTCGCCGCATGGGCGAGGTGCGCGAAACCCTTGAAAAGCAACTCG
>JAYVEE010000295.1:0-10318 GCA_043749005.1 Polaromonas sp.
GCATTGTCCAGTAAATTGACCAATATGCCTTCAAGCAATGCGGCATCGGCCTGTACCACCGCCTGCTGGTCCAGCCCTTCGCCGCCTAGGTCCACACCAGCTGCGTCGGCCTTGGGCAGGTAACGCAGCAACACGCTAAGTGCTATTTTATTAATAGCAATAGGCACGAGTTGCAAGCTGCCTGTGGCCTCGTCGGCCAGCGCCAGACCCAATAGTTGCTCGACCAGATGGCTGGCCCTTTCTTGCCCGCGCGCTATGGCGTGCAACTGCTCATGCCACACAGCTGGGTCGGTATGGGATAGCGCGTAGTCGGCTTGCGCGCGTATCCCCGCCAGCGGCGTGCGCAACTCATGCGCCACATTGCCTGCAAACTCCCGCTGGGCGGTGATGCTGTCATCCAGTCTGGCCAGCAAAGCATCGACCGAGGTACCCAGCTTTTCAATGTCGCGCGTGCTGGCAGCAACTGTGACCGACAACGGCATGGGGCTCAAGTCGCGCACACCGCGTTGTCCCAAGGCCCGCTGTAGTTGCGCCAGTGGCAGCAAGTCCGCTTGAATCACCCGGCGCAACCACCATACCAAAAGTACCAGCAACAGCACTTGCGGTATCACCGCGTAAGTCAACATGCGGTGCAGCAGCTGGCTGCGGCTGACTGTGGTTTGCGCCACCACTACCGTAAATTCGGTGGGTTCATAGCGGCGCAAACTGACGCTGCGCAATTCCCGGTTTTGAAAGCCAATATCGGCAAATGCAAAAGCGGTTTCTTCTGCCAGCGGCTGCGGTCTGAGTCCAGGGTGGCCCGCCAGCAATACGCCATTGGGCAGCAGCACGGCAAAGTACATGGACTCACTCTGGTCAAACAGCAACGCCGTCATCTCGGGCGGTGACAAATTAAGAATAGGGCCCTGGCCAGACATGCGCACATTGCCTGCAACAGCATAGGCGTCGTCAAGCAAGGCCCGGTCAAAAGCCCGGCCTGCAAAATAACTGGCTACACCCAAGGCTACTGCGGTACCTAGTGCCCACAGCACCACCAGCGGTACAACAACATGCTTGATGACGCGGCGCCGCAAAGAAGGTTTAGCCCCCATGCTTCTCGCTTCGCGTAGTGCGCCGCTCCCCGACGGGGCGCTTTTTTCTAAAAACGGATCGTTAAAAAATGGCTTCGTCATGCGGCGTACTCTTCCAGTACATAGCCGATACCGCGCAGCGTACGAATACTGGCTCCGCTGCCCAGCAGCCTTTTGCGCAATCGCGAAATGAAGGCTTCCAGCGCGTTGTCGCCCAGTGCTTCGTCGGTATCACTTAATTTGTCTGATAGCACCCGTTTGCTGACCACCCTGCCGGGCGGTGTCATCAGCTCCCACAGCACTTCAAACTCTCGTGCCGGTAAATCCCAAGCCTGCTCGTTCAAAAAAAACCGGCGGGCTTTTCTGTCCAGCAGCAATGCGCCCAGAGCCACTTGGTCGGATGTAGCGCACGCACGCCGCACCAAGGCCCTCAAACGCGCCTCCACTTCAGCCAGATCAAACGGTTTGCCCATGTAGTCGTCGGCGCCCGCGTCCAGTCCGGCAATGCGTTCGTCCAGGCGGCTGCGTGCAGTCAACACCATCACCGGCGTGCGGTCGCCCCGGGCACGCGCTTCACGAAGCAGGCTCAAGCCATTCCCCTGATCTGGCTTGCCCGGCGCTACTGGCAAATTCAAGTCCAGCAACACCGAATCGTAGATCTGCACGCGCCACCAGTGGCGAGCGTCATCCATGTTGGCGGCTACATCGACCCGGTGACCCGCATCGCTCAAACTACGCAGCATCACATCGCGCAGCGCAGTGTCGTCTTCAATGAGGAGGATTCGCATAAGGATAAGTCAGACTGCCAAGGCATTGGTCAGATGCAGGTCAGTCGCTGCTAGTTATAATCTTTAATGAGCATACGACATTTCTTATCTGCAATCTGTCTGGCTTTTCTGGCGTTGAGCTTGCCAGTGATGGCTCAAACTGTCGCTCAGCCAACACTTTCGCTGGCGCAAGCCCTGCAATCTGCGCAAGACAATCTTGATGTGTCGCTAGCGCGTCGCGCTGTGGATGCGGCCCGCAGCGACGTCATAGCCGCCGACCGCGCACCGACGCCAACGCTATCGGCCAAGGCCGCATCTATTGACTTGCAAAACGGTATTGGCAGCGGCAATTTGATTCGTGACAAGCGCATTGACAAAGCTGTTGGCCTGGACTGGACCCTTGAACGAGGCAACAAACGCGTACTGCGCACCCAGGCTGCGCAAAGCCTGGTAAGTGCTGCCCAAGCCGATGTAGACGAGATCAAAATTCAGCAGCAAATTGCCACAGCAGCCGCTTATTTTGATGTGTTGGCAGCGCAAGAACGAATCGTTGAAGTTAACGCCATCGCCAAAAGCGCCGTGCAGCTGGCAGTCACTGCCCAGCGCCGCGTCAAGGCCGGTGATTTGCCCGCGCTGGACGCAGCCCGAACTGAAATTGAAGCCCAGCGCGCCGCCACGGACCTGGCCGGCGCACAACTTGATCGCCAGCGTGCGGCTTTGGCATTGGCATTGCTTACAGGTACCAGCAACGCGTCAACGCTGCGGGTGGCTGCTGACTGGCCAGCATTGCAAACCATGCAGACCTTGCCAACAGATGCAGCGCTGCCGTCTGTGGAAGCCCGGGCCGACGTACGCGCTGCTTTGCAGCGGGTTGACGCGGCGCGCGCCGCGCTGGAAAGTGCAGCCGCCCAAAAAACCCGGGACATCACCCTCGGCACATCGTTTGACCACTATCCGGGCACATCGACACGCTTGCTGGAATTCAGGGTGCAGATGCCGCTCAATGGCTTTTTAGGCAGCTATAACTTCCAGGGCGAAATAGCGAAGGCCCAAGCGCAGCTGCTGGTGGCCGAAGACACGCTGGAAAAAACCCGCCGCAGCGCTGCGGCCGACGGCCAGCGCCTGCAGCAAGACCGCCTGGGTGCAGCCGCCCGGGCCTTGAGCTACGAGTCCACCATCTTGCCGCGTGCCCGCAAAGTTGCCGAACTGGCTGAACTGGCCTACAGCAAAGGAGCGATGTCGTTGACTGAGTTAATAGATGCCAGACGCACACTGAGAACCATTTTGATTGAAGCGCTCAATGCCCGTTCCGACCATGCCAAAGCGGAACAAACCTGGCTGCTGCGTCAACCCTGAACAATTCTTCTCTTCATTTTTAATAAAATTGCCGTGAACAAAACCACCTTACTTTTTACCGTCAGCCTGGCCTTGCTGTCTGCTTGCACCGAAGCCCCCGCGCCTGCGCCGGAAGCCCCCGCGCCAATTTTGCAAGGCAGCCAGTTGCGCTTTGCACCCAACCATCCGCAGCTGGCGTTACTGGGTATGGCCACAGCCGCGCCCGGCAAGGCGATCACGGTTGAGCTGCCTGCCAAGCTGGTGTGGAACGAAGAGCGCACCCAACGCATTTACCCGGCATTTGCAGGCCGCGTGATGGCGATCAAGGCCGACGTGGGGCAGTCGGTAAAAAGCGGCACGATGCTGGCCCAGCTTGCTTCGCCAGACTTCGGCATGGCCCAGGCAGATACCGCCAAGGCTGGGGCTGAAGCAAGATTTAGCCAAAAGTCATTGCAGCGCCAGCGCGAACTGTTTGAGGTCGGCATCATTGCCCGTAAAGACCTGGACCAGGCAGAATTCGATGCTGCCCGCACACAAGCTGAAACCCAGCGCACGCAAGCCCGGACCAAACTTTATGGCGCTGGTTCAGGCGGTGTCAACCAGCAGCTTGGCCTGTTGACCAGCATCAACGGCACCGTGGTTGAGCGCAACTTGAACCCCGGCCAGGAAGTGCGGCCCGACCAGTCTGGCCCCGGTGTGCCCGCGTTGTTTGTGGTGACTGATCCGACATCGCTATGGGTGCAAATCGATGCGCGCGAAAGCGAAATTGGTACCCTCAAAGTAGGCTCTTCTTTTGAGCTGGTCATTGCCAGCCTGGGCGGCCAGAAGTTTGAGGGCCGCGTCACCGCCGCTGCCGACTATATTGACCCCACCACCCGCACCATCAAGGTACGGGGCGTTGTGGCCAACCCGAACCGGTTGCTCAAAGCCGAGATGCTGGCCACGGCGCGCATTGAGCGGCAGTTGGGCGCAGGCGTAGTGATTCCATCGCAAGCCGTGTCACTGCTGGGCAATAAACACACAGTGATGGTGCAAACACAGCCCGGCGTGTTTGAGTCAAGGGAGGTAACCTTGAGTTACCAAGGCCCACGGGACACAGCGGTGGCCAGTGGACTGGAGGTTGGAGAGCAAGTGGTCAGCGAAAACATGTTGCTGCTGCTCAATGAGTTTCGGGGTGCGCAAAACGACGCTGCCGCGGCAGTCAAGGCACCTGCCAGCACTGACAAAAAAGCATCAAATAAGCCATTAGACCGGTCAAACAAGGCGCAAGCAGCTGCGAATAATGTAGCAAACACCCAGCCATACCAGGCTAAGCCGTGAAAAAGCTGATTGCTTACGCGCTGCATCAGCCGCTGTTTATTGTTCTGGGCACACTGCTGTTCGTCATGTCAGGCGTGATTGCGTTTAAAAACCTGTCGGTAGAAGCTTTCCCGGATGTCACTGACACCCAGGTCACGGTGATTGCCCTGTACCCGGGGCGCGCCGCCGAAGAGGTTGAAAAGCAGGTAACGCTGCCGATTGAAACAGCGCTGTCAGGCTTGCCCAATTCGATTCGAGTGTTTTCGCACACACAGTTTGGCCTGTCTTACACCGTGGTCACGTATGACGACGCGGCCAACGTCAACATTGCGCGCCAGCAAATCAATGAACGGCTGAACAACCTTGACGTGCCGCCGGGCGCGCAAGTCAACGTTGCGCCCAACGCCACGCCAGTCGGTGAAGTGATGCGTTACCGCGTCAAGGGCGCCGGGCAAACCGTTACAGAGCTTCGCACGCTGGAGGATTGGGTGATAGAACGCGCGTTGCGCCAGGTGCCCGGGGTGGCCGATGTGGTTGCCATGGGCGGCTTTATCAAACAATACGAAGTGCAGCCCGACCTGGACAAACTGCGCGCCTATAAACTCACCTTTCAAAATCTGCTCGACGCGCTGGGCCGGGGTAATTCCAATGCAGGTGGCAGCTATGTAGCACAAGGCCCACAGCAGTTTGCCATTCGCGGCATTGGCTTGCTCAATTCTGCCGATGACATTGGCCGTATCGTGGTGTCTGCGCGCAGTGGCACGCCTATTCTCATACGCGACATTGCCACCGTCAACATTGGCGCTGTTCCGCGCCTGGGCATCGTTGGACAAGACAAGGATGATGATGTGGTGACGGGTATTGTCATCATGCGCAAAGGCGAAAACCCCAGCATCGTGTTGAAAGGCGTGAAGGAAAAAATAGCCACGCTCAATACCAAAGGGCTGCCCAAAGGCGTGCAAATCGTGCCGTACTATGACCGCACCTGGCTGATGGGCAAGACACTGACAACAGTGTTTGGCAATCTTGTGGAAGGTGCGTTGCTGGTGGCGTTTGTACTGTATCTGTTTTTATCAAACTTCAGGGCCAGCCTGGCCGTGGTGGTGATTATTCCGCTGGCGCTGCTGTCAACCTTTCTGGGGCTGAAAATCATGGGTGTGCCCGCCAATCTGCTAAGCCTGGGCGCATTGGACTTTGGCATCATTGTTGATGGCGCGGTCATCGTGATTGAAAACATTTTGCACCGACTGGCCGAGAAAAAAGAGGACATGAGCATCAGTGAGCGGCGCGATGTGATTATTGAAGCGGCCAGCGAAGTGGGCCGGCCGACGCTGTTCTCAATGCTGATCATCATTGCGGCGCACATTCCGATTTTCGCACTGCAGCGCCATGAAGGACGTATCTTTCAGCCGATGGCGCTCAGCGTAACAGCTGCTTTGATAGGGGCGCTGATTTTTTCACTCACGCTGGTTCCTTTACTGGCCTACTGGATGCTGCGCAAAAAATTGCCGCACGGCGATAACCGACTGGTTAAAACCAGCAAGCGCATTTACGCGCCGATTCTGGATTGGGCCATTACCAGCCGCCGCACCGTGGTGGTGATTGCGTTGAGTGTGTTTGCGCTCAGCCTGGGCGTTGCCAGCCGCTTGGGCTCCGAGTTTTTACCAGAGCTCAATGAAGGCACGTTCTGGGCCAACTTTGACATGCCGTCCAGCGTGTCCAGTCAGGAAGCGGCCAAAATTTTGCTGATGGCCCGAAACGCACTGAACAGCGTGCCAGAGGTGCGCACCGCTGTGTCCAAGGCAGGCCAGCCCGAAGACGGTACCGATCCAAAGACACTCAGCATGGCCGAGATTTTTGTGGATGTCAAACCCAAAGAAGAATGGCGCAAGGGTTTGACGCGCGACCAGCTGATCGAACAGATGGACGCCAAGCTGCGCGCCATTCCGGGCATTGACCCGGCGTTCTCGCAACCCATTCGCGACAACGTGCTGGAGTCCATCTCGCAAATCAAAGGTCAAATTGTTGTCAAGGTAGCCGGCGAAGATCTGGGCGAGCTCCGCCGCGTGGCCGAGGCGGTGCAGCGCGAAATCAAGCAGGTACAGGGTGTACAGCGCGGCGAGATTGACCGTTTGGGCGATTTGCCGCAACTCGTCATTGACATTGACCGCGACCGGGCCGCCCGCCTGGGGTTGAATGTGCAGGACATTCAAGACGTGGTGGAGGCGGCACTTGGCGGCAAAGCCGCCACTCAATTGTGGGAAGGTGAGCGCAAGTTTGCAGTGGCGGTGCGCTTGCCCGCAAATAAACGCACGATTGCCAGCTTGCCGCAAACGCTGATCGCCACACCTGATGGTGGCTATGCACAATTGGGTAGCGTGGCCACCATTCGTGAAACCAATGGCGCGATGAACATTGCCCGCGAAGCAGGCCGGCGCACCATGGCCATTGGCATTTTCATCAAGGGCCGTGACATGGGCTCGGTGGTTAAGGACATGCAGACCCGGGTGGCAGAAAATGTCAAATTGCCGCCGGGCTACTCCATTGGCTGGTCAGGCGAATTTGAAAACCAGGAACGCGCCATGCAGCGACTTTCAGTGGTTGTGCCGATTTCGCTGCTGCTTATTTTTGTGCTGCTGTTTGATGCCTTCAAGTCCTTCAAAACTGCATCGCTAATTTTGATCAACGTGCCGCTGGCATTGATAGGTGGGTTTGTGGCGTTGTGGATTTTCTCCATTCCGCTGTCGGTGTCGGCGGCGATTGGCTTTATTGCACTGTCCGGACAGGCCGTACTTAATGGCGTGGTGATGCTGTCGGGCTATCAGCAGCTGCAGGCCGACGGCCATAGCGTGGTGGAAGCCGTCAAGCTCGGCTCTGTTCAGCGACTGCGTACGGTGCTGATGACGGCGTTGTTGGCCATGCTGGGCTTGCTGCCGATGGCGCTGTCCCGGGATATTGGCTCAGAGACCCAACGCCCGCTGGCCATTGTCATCATTGGCGGGCTCATTACCGCCACGATGCTGACGCTGGTGGTGCTGCCTGCGCTGTATGTGTCGTGGTTTCAGAAGGACAAAAAAGCGCCCGATGATTCCGTAAAGCTTCCCCCTATACTGCCGGCATGACATACAACTGGATGGTTAGATTGATTGCTCTCAGCCTGCTATGCGGCACATCCAGTGTTTGCATTGCAGCGCCTGAAGAGATTCAGGTTTACATGGACGAGTTTGCTGAACCTGGCAAATTCGGTTTGGACTTTCATACCAACTACGTGCTGCAAGCCTTGCCCGGTTCGACCTCGCGCAAAATGCTGAGGGTAACGCCTGAACTAAGTTACGGCATCAATGAGAATTGGGAGACTGCGCTTTACTGGCTAACTGCTGCAGGCCCCGAGATTTCATCGGGTCGGCCCGTAACAGACGGTGCAAAAGTACGCGTCAAGTGGCGGCCTCGAGCACCATCGCCAGATTCCCCTTGGTACGGCGCTATCAATGTTGAACTTGGTCAGCTTTCACGCCGCTTTTACCCCGACGGCACGTCGATCGAGGCCAAATTTATCGGTATGTACACCTCGGGTAAATGGACGCTTGCAGCCAACTTGAACTTGGACCGAGCGCTGCGCCGCCAACCCTTGCAAGGTGCAACGGCAGAAATCGACAGCAAAATTAGCTACCGCCTCAAACCAGAAGCGGAAGGTGACTGGCGCATTGGGTTGGAAAACTACTCGTTTCTGGGCGCTTTACGCCAGCCAACAGGCCTGTTAGCTCGCTCGTCAACCACCTACCTGGCCACAGATTTTTCATTCAAGCACTGGGACTTTAATGTAGGGCTGGGCAAGGCTTCGGGCGCCACTACCGACAAGTGGATCATGAAAGCCATCATTGGTGTGCCGTTGGGTTGACGACTAAAACGCTACTAAAAAAATAGCTATCCAGAACGGGTCCCAAGCTTGCTCGTAATGGGTGCACCAAGCAGCTATATTTGTTAAAACGGTGACTCCAGCACCCTGACAAACGCGTGCACAGAAAATAAGGCAACAAATTTGCTATGTTCTCAGGAGCATTCAGCGCTTATTTTGCATGGCTAAAAGTCTAAACATACTAAAATCGCCTCAGTTGTTGTTGACTTGAATCAAGTCAGACTTCGCGCATCATTTCCAAGCCATTTAGCGCCGCCAAGCGCGGGTCACCCGCCAAAGTAACGGCGCTAACGACGGCCACACCATCAACTCCGCACGCCAGCACGCCGGGCAGGCGTTCCAGTGAGATGCCGCCTATCGCCACAACCGGGTACGGCGCAGCCAGTTTGGCCCATTCAGCCAAACGCGCCAAACCCACGGGCTCGTATGGCATGACTTTCAGCGTGGTTGGATAAATCGGGCCAATCGCAAAATAGCTGGGCTGCACGGCTTTGGCACGCGCCAGCTCCTCTAGGGTGTGGGTGGACAGTCCCAAACGAGTACCCGCCTGGCGTAGTATGTCGATATTGGCGGTGTCGAGATCTTCCTGGCCCAAATGGACGCCGTAAGCATTCGCTGCCAGCGCCAGTTGCCAGTGGTCGTTGATGAAAACCTGTGCGCCCGGCACGGCCTTGCCGGCTTCAATGGCGGCAGTGATTTGCGCCGAGATTTCGGCGGGGGTGTGGCCAGCTGTTTTAATGCGCAGCTGAATGGTGCGAACGCCCCAGCTTAAAAGGCGCTCTACCCAGGCGGCCGTGGGAACGACGGGGTAAAAACCGATGGGATAAATCAACGGCGCAAAGCTGGCTTTCATGGCGCGTGCCAGAAAGGAACGCCGACTGTCGGCGTTGATGCTTGCGCTGCAGCGCGCTCAGGCATCGGGGTTGATTCGTATGCCGCACGGCCAGCTGCCACGCCATCGGCAAAGGCTTTGGCCATTCGCACAGGGTCGCCAGCTTGCGCAACTGCGGTGTTCAACAGTACCGCGTCAAAGCCCAGTTCCATCACTGCAGCGGCATGCGACGGGCGGCCGAGACCGGCGTCTACAACCAGCACAGCATCAGGCAGGCGACGACGCAGGGTCTCCAGTGCATAAGGGTTGAGCGGCCCGCGACCCGTGCCAATCGGCGCGGCCCACGGCATGATGGCGGCGCAACCTGCGTCCCGCAGCTTTTGCGCAATCACCAGATCATCTGTGGTGTAAGCGAACACCGCAAACCCCTCTTTGGTCAGCGTTGTGGCAGCTTCGAGTGTTGCATGCGTGTCGGGTTGCAGCGTGTAGTCGTCGCCAATTACTTCAAGCTTGATCCAGGTCGTGCCAAAAATCTCGCGCGCCATTTGCGCCAATGTGATCGCTTCTTCCGCGGTGTGGCAGCCTGCGGTGTTGGGCAAAATGCGCGTTTTCATCGCCTGCACACGCTGCCAAAAGCTGTTGCCACCGCCGCTTTCGGGTTGCAGGCGGCGCAAGCCGACCGTCAGTACCTGCGTGCCACTAGCTGCTACCGCGTCGCTCAAAACCTGCGGCGACGGATAGTGGGAGGTACCAAGAAAAAGACGGCTTGAAAGGCTGGTGCCCGCAACTGTGAAGTTTGACATGTCAACCTCCCGTTATCGGTGTCACGATGTCAATACAGTCACCATCCGCGAGCAAACGCCGTGGCCACTGCGGGCGCGGTACAAAGGTGCTGTTGATGGCACAGGCAAAGGCGGATTCCATCTGGTAGCCGCGCGCCAGGAGCAGGTTTTGCAATGTGGAGGCTTCTGCGGCGATGCGCTCGCCATTCATTGACAGTTCAATCATCATGGAGCAATTTTCCTACCAAATCATCGACCAGAGCGGGCGCACACAAATAGCCATGCCGGTACAGCCCGTTGATATGCCACACGCCGTC
>JAYVEE010000296.1:0-10280 GCA_043749005.1 Polaromonas sp.
GACTTGATGTTCGAGTCATTGAAAAAGCTCTCATGGTGATTGCTTTCATGGTTTAGCGGGGGATTTGGGAGCCATGGTTTCGGGCATTGAGGCCATGGCTGGCATGCCAGCTTCTTTGGCATAAGCGCGCCAGCCCCCAACCCGGGCCGTGGTGTCGTTGGCCGCTTTCCAGTCGACGGTTTTATCGTCGGTGTAGGGCTGGTAGCCCTCAAAAGCCGACTTAAAAGCGGGTTGCTGCGCTGTGGGTTGAGCAGCAGGCTGAGCGGCGGCGGCCAGGCTGAGCAGGCTGGCGATGCCGCCTGCAGTAATTAAATAACGGGTTTTCACAAAGATTCTCCTGACGGAATGCAAGGCGGGCGCGGAGCCCGTTCATTGGATGCTGACCGTGAAAGGCCAAGCGCCAAATAGCAGCGTACACGCCCAGTGCGGGCTTGAGTGTCAGGAAATCGGTGGTTTTTCGACATTCGCAGCATCGGCGTTAAAAAACGCTTCTGCCGGAAATGCTGTGAGATCAGTACCATGAACTGCTGCAAGCCACAAGGTGACGATGCTGCTCATTGACGCTGAGTGACAAGCCCCGCAAGCGGAGCATGGCTTGCAATGACCATCCTCGTCAGTGCTGGCTTGACCTGTCAAGGCGTGATCTTCACAATCAGCGTTGGCAAGGATAGTACGACCCTGTCCATTTTCGGACTCAACATGTGCGTGAATTAGAGATTTGCTATCTCCATTTACAGTCACTCCGCCAACGGATGCAGAATTGCTAACGGATCGTAGTTCAACAACCGCCATGCTTGTTGCCATTGCATCGCCCGACCAGCCACGCAATGGCAGCAAGGTAAGCATTAAGATGAACAATAGAATTCGCACAGCTTGATGATATCGGTTAATTGGAAAAGGTTCCCGCTAAGCAACACAACAGCTTGTTAGTGACTGCTCAAATCGGCTAACGTGCAAAACAAAAGAACATTAGTTTGAAGGCGAGCAAGGGTTTGCTAACCGTTCTAAATGCGCTTCGCACAGTGGCAATTCGTAACCAGAGATCATGACTCCATGTGCAGTCACTACCAAGCCGTCAAAGACGCAGATCGCCTTCAGCAGTATTTCGGCGTCAACCTGCCTGTCCCTGGCGACCTGGCCATCAAGACGGACATGTGGCCAAGCTACCTAGGCAGTTTCATCCGTGCTCACCCTTACGCCGATGTTGGTGATGAGGCCGTGCCGCTCGTCAAATGCTTGCCGGGTCGGTTCGGATTGGTGCCTCACTGGGCGGACAGCACCAAGCTGACCAAAAGCACCTTTAATGCGCGATCAGAAACAGCCGCCGAGAAACCGAGCTTTAGGGATGCCTGGAAGAAATCGCAGCACTGCATCATTCCCAGCCTTGGGGACGGGTTCATCGTCATGTTGATTTTCGGCGTTGGTTGGGCCGTTCGAGGCCAATCCGACTGGACGGACCAACTAGGCTGGGCCGCAAAAGCGCTTATGCTCATAACCGGTCTCAGCGTTGCAGTGATTGTGGAATGGGTGAGGTTTTATGGCCTCAATCGCTGGAACTACACAGCCAGCATGCCACTGCTGCCGGGTCTTGGCATTGGTGTCGTGCCCGTCCTGCAGATGCTGATACTCCCATCCCTTATTTTCAGGATGACTGGCTTGTGGCTTGCGCGGATGCGCTGGGCTTAGATTCACACCTTGAGGCGAACGGAAAGAGGGTAAGCAAGGTGCAAATAAATGATGCCGGTATGGCAGCCTGGCACCGGTCATTCGCAAATGTCAGCTCATGGCCCGTTACAGACCTTCGCCCATGAGATCAAATATTTAGGTAAGCGTAAACACTGGCGCGCGATATGCCGAGCTTCGCAGCGATCTCAACCTTCTTTACCCCGTTAGCGGCCATCTGCTGCAAGTTTTCCACGCCTGCCTTGTCCAGCTTTGGTTTGCGCCCCTTGTAAACACCCTTGGTCTTGGCGATGGCAATGCCTTCCATCTGCCGCTCTCGTATCAGCGCACGCTCAAATTGACCCACTGCACCCAGCATTTGAAGCATCAGCATACTCATGGGGGAATCCTCCCCTGTGAAGGTCATAGCGGGGTGTTTAAAGCTTACTGTTACCCCACGCTTGGTGAGGCTCGTAACGATGGCTTCCAGGTCACTAAGAGAGCGGGAAAGTCTGTCCATGCTGTGTACAAAAATAACGTCACCCTTGCGCGCATGGGTCAGCATTGCCTTCAACTGTGGTCTGTCGGTGTCTTTGCCGCTGACCTTTTCGCTGAAAGTCATATCTAGCGGCACGCCATCGAGCTGGCGTTCGTTGTTCTGACCTTCGCTGCTGACGCGAATGTAGCCGATACGCTGTCCGGTGCCAGTGGTCGTTGTTTCACTCATTTGAGACTCCATTTCCAGTGAATTTACTGTATATATAAAGTCTAAGGGTCAATCTGGAATATGTCAAGAAATCTGAATTAACACCCTAGTTGTACACACCGTGGTCATGTTTAAAGTGTTTTTTTGAGGTGTACCTCAGACAGACTAGTTGAATTCGGACGATGTTCACAAGCGGTGTTGAACTAGCGGCCGGCCAGTCACGACGACATAGCGGAAATTCAAGCGTTTTAATCAACTGCCTTACAGCCGACGTTGACTATCGTTTGCTGGCACTGCTGGAGGTCAACTGGAAAGTACCGGAAGCTGACATATGTTTATGAAAACGCGTCAAATCCACACCTGTAGCGCAACGGATGCCCAGCGACGTTAGCCATACCATTTTCAAGCCAGCAATCTCTATCCTTTAACCCTAACGCCGTGTATTTCATTACAAAAATGTAATTTTCGCGTCATGAGTACGCCACCCCGTATCGCGAACACTACGGTGTAGTTTGGTTTATGAAAAACCGAAGATGAACGTAACGTATTGGAGAGCAAGTTGGAAGCGTTATTGATTAAACAGTTCGACATATCTTTTCTGGATATATCCGCATACATTGGCCTTGCCGCCGTCGCGCTGATGACCTGCAACCTGTTGATGGGTTTGTTGGTTTCTACCCAGTACAGCACCGTCACGTCCTGGCCACACAAGCGTTTGCCGATTTCAAAAATCCACAATGTGACCGGATACACAGCGTTGTTGCTCGTGCTGGCACATCCTGTGTGGCTGCTGTTTGCCAAAGCCAGTAATTTCACAGTGCTGAACTTGCTAGTGCCGGTTACGTTAAATTATGAGCCGTTGGAAAACAGCCTGGGTGCAGTGGCCCTGTATCTTCTTATTTTCGTTGTGGTCACGGCGTACTTGCGCAAACGTTTCGCCTATGCGTTCTGGAAAAAACTTCATTACGCGTCTTACGGCGTGCTGGTCTTGTTTTTTGCACACAGTGTCCTTATTGACCCCAACGTCGATGCCGCAGTCCCCATCAATTTTCTGGATGCTGGAAAGCTTTTTGTTTACGCTTGCATTGCCATCAGCAGTTCTGCCATCCTTTGGCGTGTGACGGCAGGACGTCGACTTCGCTCATTGCATCAACTGCAGTCACCTCAATCTGCCACGGCAAAACCTAATTGGAAAGGGCAGCTTCGACTGGTAGCTATCAGCGATGAAGCGCCCGGCATCCGTACATTCAGATTTGCCAATCCTGCTGTGCAAACCCTCGCACTGCCGTTCACCTACCGCGCGGGCCAGTACATGGCTTTTAATTTCAATGACGGGCAGCGCCGCTTTTCTCGCAGCTACAGCCTGTCGTCGTCGCCGCATGAACTGCATCATTGCGACATCAGCGTCAAGTTGATCAAAGATGGTTTGGCTTCCAGCTACCTTCACAAGCAGGCCAAAGTCGGTGATTTGGTGGAATGTTCAGGGCCGTTTGGCGAATTTGTTTTTGACGAGAAAAAATCAACAAGTATTTTGCTTCTGGGCGGAGGCGTAGGTGTTACACCGTTGATGAGCATGGTCCGAAATCTTTCGGCCAAACATTGGGACGGTGATGTTCATCTGCTTTACGCTTTTATGACACCCCAGCACCAAGCGTTCAAGGATGAACTTAAAGCGATAGCCGCACAGCGGCCTAATTTCAAAATGTTCTTTCTGCCAACGGAGTTGGCCGGGCAGGCATGGGATGGCCCGCATGGCTTGATTAATGCAAACATCCTGACAAATTTTGTGCCCAACTTGCGCCACAGCCCTGTCTACCTGTGCGGTCCAGCGCCCATGATGAACGCAGCAAAAACATTGCTAAACACATTAGGCGTTTCGGCTAAACAGATTTACATCGAAGACTTTGGTGGTGCAGATCCCGGTATCAGCGCTTCAGATTTTGTTAACGCAACTGTCAAATTCAAGGGAAAGCAAGACGTGCAGCCATTGCGCGCGGGCAATACGCTTCTCCAAGCAGCCGAGCAGGCTGGCTTCCCCATTGAATCGTCCTGTCGGGTAGGTACCTGTGGCACCTGCAAAGTTCACCTCATATCAGGTGAGGTACTGATGCATCGCGACGACGCACTTAGCAGCAAAGAAATAAGCCAAGGAATTGTTCTGGCGTGTCAGGCCCGGTGCAAAAGCGCTGATGTGATGTTAGAAGCCGCCTAATCTATCTATTTAAGTTTCAAATTCCAGTTTTTCCACAGTCAAAGATCCACACCATGTCATCAGCTCTGAAAACCCACGTATTTGCTCTTGCAGCAGCGTCACTATTTGTCGGCTATGCGCATGCCGAGGGCTTGACCGGTCAGTACCTTGGCACAGGCAATATTTCTACGCTCGGTGAATCGTTGACGTCGTTTAACCAAAAACTTAGCCTCAATTACGCCCCCGCATGGACGTCCGGAAATTTTGATTACCGCTATGAAAGATACACCGAGCCATCCTTTCATGGCGCGGGCAATAGCCAGGTTAATGAGCGCAAGTTTGAGAGCCAATTGCTGTACAACCATCCCATCAATGAGAATCTGACAGCCAATATTGGCTATTTGTATCACGCAAATCGCACATTTCGCGATAACTATCACTGGGCTGTGGCGGGGCTAACGTTGAGTGGCGAAATAGCTCCTAACGTGACAGGGTCGACAACTGCCTTGGTTGAAAAGCGCAACAAGGGCGGTCGTGCCTTCTACGATTTGTCTGGTAACGTTGAATACAAGCCCATGCCGTTGGTAGGCATTTTTGCAGCGGCACATATTTATGAAAATTTGGGCGAATCGGATGTCAATCCAACTCGCAAACGCGAATTTGAAGTTGGAGTGAATTACTACATCAGTAAACGATACTACGCAGGTATTTCCCACTTCAAACACTATCAGATTGGTGATCCAACCGACCGTTTCGCTTTGACTAAACTCAAGTTTGGCGTTAATTTTTGAGGTCTTGCTGGCCTGCTGAATTTGTCATGCCCCTACTTATCCCATGAAGCTCCTGCTAATTGAAGACGAACAAAAAACAGCGGCGTATGTGAGCAAAGGTTTGCGCGAGCATGGCTTTGTTGTGGACTGTGCCTATCGTGGCGACGACGGGCTCCATTTGGCGATGGAACAGGTGTATGACCTGGTTTTGTTGGATGTCATGTTGCCAGGCCGATCTGGATGGGAGGTGATTGCAGGTTTGCGCCAAGTCAAAAAACATGTCCCCATTTTGTTTTTAACCGCGAGAGATGCGGTCGAAGACAAAGTAAAGGGGTTTGAATTAGGTGCGGACGATTACCTGGTCAAACCATTTGCATTTTCAGAGCTACTGGCGCGTATCCAGTCAATCTTGCGCAGAAGCGGCATTCGCGAGCCGGACACCGTCATGGTTGCTGACCTTGAAATAGATTGGCTGCGGCAGTATGTGCGCCGTGCGGGCGCAAAAATCCAGCTCACGGCCAAAGAGTTTGCGCTGCTGTCACTGTTTATTCGTCGGCGCGGCGAAATACTGAGCCGCACATTGATTGCTGAACAAATTTGGGATGTGAACTTTGACAGCGACACAAATGTTGTAGATGTTTCAATCCGCAGACTCCGGGCAAAAATTGACGATCCATTTGATCTAAAGCTCATTCATACAGTGCGCGGCCGCGGCTATGTTTTTGACACACAGTTGTAATTGAAAAATGCGAATCGCATGGCCCAATTCTTCATCAACGTCCATCGTGTTGCGGTTGTCGCTGTATTACGGGTTATTGACTGCATTGCTGTTAAGCGTTACCAGTGTCCTTTTGTATTGGTCTCTTGGTGACGAATTGGATCGTAACGACAGTCAATTGCTGACGACACAGGCCAACGCAGTACGGCAGATAATTGAAAGCAAAAATTCAGATTTCAAACCAAGGGACAGATGGCTTGAATCGACGTTGCTGGATTCGCGTCTTCAAACCCGAATTCTCAACACAACCACTCGTGAAGTCATCGCCCAAACCTTTCGCATGGATGTGCCTGCCAGTGCTTTCCCCGCGCCAGGAGGCCAACCCGGCACACCAGGGCTATGGGCGTCCCGGCAGAAGTCACGGTTCATGTTGTTGACTGCCTCGGTCGACAGTGGCGATCGTGTACAGCCAGCGTTGACGGTTCAAGTCGCGCTCAGCAAAGCAATCGACGATCATTTGTTGAAACGTTACTTTGAACGCCTGTCGATCATATTTTTGTTTGGCACCATCGGCGGTACAGCACTGGGTGCATTGCTGGCCAAGCGGTCGCTTGAGCCGCTCAAAAAAATGTCTGAAGTTGCTTCGAGGGTTACGGCCCAAAGTTTGCATAAGCGCGTCAATCCTGATAGGTGGCCACCAGAGCTTAAATTGCTGGCTGGTAGCCTGGATGCGATGCTTTGCCGACTGGAAGAGTCCTTTAGCCGTATGCACCAGTTTTCAGCGGATTTAGCGCACGAATTGCGCACGCCGGTGCATAACTTGATAGGTGAAACGGAGGTTGCCTTGGGCCGCCCGCGTGAACTTCCCGATTACCGTGCGCTGTTGGAGTCAAATTTAGAGGAATTTGGCCGCCTGACGCGGATGATCGACAGCATGTTGTTCATTGCACGCGCGGACAACCAGGATTTCCATATCGACTTTGTATCGTTTGATGTGCGCAAGGAGCTGGAGTCGCTGAAGGAATTCTTTGACGCCATGGCTGAAGAAAGAAGCGTCACAGTCGTTTGTGCGGGCAATGCATCGGCTTGGGGCGATCCCGCATTGTTCAGACGGGCGGTCAGTAATTTGTTGTCTAACGCCATGAATGTTTCTCCCCCTGGCAGTGCCATTTCAATGCAAGTTGAAGACGCAGGGCACGAGACATGGATACTTGTGAGCGACGAGGGGGCGGGGGTCGCGTTGGCAATACGGGACAAAATATTTGATCGTTTTTTTCGCATGGACGAAGCACGCACCCACACCACTGGCGGCGCGGGTCTGGGGCTTGCAATCGTCCATTCGATTTTGCGGCTACACGGTGGGACTGTTGCACTACACCAAACCAGTTCAAAAGGCAGTATCTTTAAACTTGCTTTCCCAGCGCCGGCTGTTATGCCCGCGCAAGTAGCTGCATTGCTGTAAGTACTTAAAAAGGAGCGAATATGTAATGCAATTGAGTAAAACTGGCTATTACGCCGACTTTGTCGTTTATCCATTGCTGGCAGTGGTGTTGAGCTGGGAAGGCCTGCGGCACGCGCCATCACACGACGGTTGGGAATGGCTATTTGCCTGCTCGGGCGGTGTGATTGTCTGGACGCTACTTGAATATGTCCTGCATCGCCACGTTCTTCATAGATTGCAGCCTTTTCAGCGCTTGCATGACTTGCACCATGCGCGTTCAACCGATTTGATTGGTACCCCGACCTGGCTGAGCCTATGCGTATTTGCGGGTCTTGCGCTGGTACTTTGGCATGGAATCGAAGCCATCCTGGCCAGCGGATTGACCGTTGGATTGATACTGGGCTATCTTTGGTATGTCGCCGTTCACCATGCAGTGCACCATGTCAAAGCACGGCGTGGCTCGTGGCTGCATCGAGCCAAACAACGGCATGCACTGCACCATCACTCACAGCACCCGTGCAATTTTGGCGTTACCACCGGGTTGTGGGACATTGCCTTTGGTTCAACCCAGCAATCGATTCAGAGTTGATGTGATGTCAATGCCCAAACCCGTTCTGATGTTTGCGGCAGTGAGCTTTTTAAACGAAGTCTCAGCGCAAATGGTCGCACCGCTCATACCGATTTTGCTGGCCAGTGTGCTGGCGGCTGGCCCGATAGTTTTGGGTCTGGTTGAAGGCTTTGCCGATGCAGTGGCTGCCATGCTCAAACTTTGGTCTGGGCGGCGTGCTGATGTGAAGCCGCAGCAACGCAAACCCATGGTGGTGCTCGGTTACGGGCTGGCAGCGCTGTCTCGTCCACTGATGGCTTTGGCTGGATCCTGGTTAGCTGTTGCCGCATTGCGCAGCGCCGACCGTTTGGGCAAAGGCATTCGGGGTGCGCCCCGTGATGCTATTTTAGCCGACGCTACGCCGGCCGATCAGCGCGGCCGGATGTACGGCTTGAACCGGGCAATGGACTACGCGGGTGCTGTGGTCGGCACGCTGTTGGCCGCAGCCGTTTTGAGCTGGACAGGCCTTGGCATCACCCAGGTTATCGCGCTGTCGGCCATCCCAGGGTTAGCGGTGCTGATCGTGCTCATGGTGCTGCCGGTGCCTGCCCGTATCGCGACAGCCCAGGTATCCGGGTGTTCTGCGCGCCGATCGCTTTCATGGCGTAGTGTTCCGCCGCCTTTAAAGCGGTATCTCCAGGTGCTGGCCCTATTTTGCTTCGCCAAGGCTTCTGAGGCCTTCATTATTTTGCGTGGCCATGAACTGGGCATGCAAACGGTGACTTTGCTTTTGCTTTGGGCATGGCTGGCAGCTTTGCAAACGCTTACCGCATACCTGGGTGCACCACTGGCAGACCGGATGTCCAAGCGTTCGCTCACGCTGTTCAACTGGGTCACCCTTGCTGTGGGCTACGCGGGCCTTGCCTTGGTTGGCAGCGGAACCGCTTTGTGGATAGCCGTCAGCGTTTATGGGCTGCTCAGTGGTATCAGCGAAGGCGTGGAGCGCTCGCTGGTCAGCGAGCTAGCATCCGAGGCAGAAAAAGGCACTGCCTTTGGGTGGTACTACATGGTGACTGGGGTAGCAGCCATCCCGTCTGGCGTGCTGTTTGGTCTTTTGTGGTCACTGGCAGGCCCACCCTTAGCCTTTGGAACCGCTGCCGCAGTGGCATTGCTCAGCGCGGCCTGGCTCAAGTCGCGGACGCTTTAAACGGACAGAACTATCATGGATGTTGAAGCAATCAACCGCAGCCTTTTTCTGGCTTTGAACGCGCCCGCCGGACTTTCTAATACCTCACTTTACTTCGCCATTGGCGCTGCCAAATACTCGATTGTGGTGATTGCCACTATCGTCGTATGGCGTTGGCTGCGGGGCAATTCGGGCGACCGCAATGTGCTTGTTCATGTTGTACTTGCGGTGATACCAGCGCTGGCCGTCAACTATCTTGTCGGGCTCGCATTTTTCCACCCCCGTCCTTTCATGGTCGGCTTGGGTAAAACCTACCTTGCACACGCGCCCGAGGCAAGTTTTCCAAGCGACCATGCAACTTTTATGTGGACGATTGCGTTTGGACTGTTGTATTGGTCGCCCGCCCGTCTATCAAGCTGGATTGCGGTGTTGCTGGCTGCACTGACAAGCTGGGCGCGGGTGTTTTTGGGTGTTCATTTTCCATTTGATATTGCGGGATCTATCGTGGTGGCATTGATCAGCGTTGCGGCTCTTGCACCAATTCGAGACCTGACGGCACGCAGAATCGCAGAGCCAATTGAGGCGGTCTATTTTTTCATCGCTCGGCGTATCGGCATGAAATAGCCTGAGGCGGGTGTCCAACTTGCGTTAGAAGGTTTTCGGCTTGCTGACAAACAATCTTCTGATTTGCTAGCAGCAGAAAAAGTGTGATGAACTAAATGTTTTTTAACCTGTGTATCTAACCGCTGCGTAACGAAATTAGAGGCAGATCACAAGGAAGCGAAGTTGGTAAACGACGACTTTTTGTTTCGTAGCCCGGTTTATGAATTGCCACATTTGGGGAACAGGCAGTACGAGTGAATATCGAATTTCTGGATTGAAGAAATCGGTCTGGATCCAACAGCGTATTGCACGCACACGATTCGCCGCACCAAAGCATCTTTAATCTATCGCCGCACGAAGAACATTAGAGCGGTGCAATTGCTTTTAAGACATTCCAAACTTGAGAGCACCGTTAGCTACTTTGACATTGAGGTCGAAGGTTCCTTGAAACACTCT
>JAYVEE010000297.1:0-3127 GCA_043749005.1 Polaromonas sp.
CAGATGCGCACGAAAGATTCTGTCAATGACATAAATGTGGTTCAACGTCCTGATGGCGCGGTGCCGAGAAGTCGCGTGTTCTGACTGTGTCACATCAGCCACAGCAACAAAAAGTTCACGATTAGTCCATGACTTTTGCGCGAATAGGAATGAGAGGATTTTTTGAGACATGTGCTGGGGAAGGTTGTGGGTCAAATCTGCATTATTTTTGGATTTACCGATCATTCAGCTCAAATGAATTAATTAAAGGATCAAGAAGTCATGCCTCGTTTCATCCAGTCTCCAGATTCAATTACCCCCAGACAATGCGTACGCGCCTCAGACAACTCATAAA
The DNA here is from genome assembly GCA_043749005.1 of Polaromonas sp. Lineage (GTDB taxonomy): Bacteria > Pseudomonadota > Gammaproteobacteria > Burkholderiales > Burkholderiaceae_C > Polaromonas. The sequence continues at coordinate 335 of JAYVEE010000297.1, forward strand.
CCAGACAAGTCAGCGCTTGCCCCGCGCACTGCACCACCACCTCGCGCCGCGCATATTCGCCCGTCTGCTGCGGCCTGACTTCCTCAATCTCGTCGAGTTGGCATTCCAGCTCGGGAGCAATCTGGTAGACCTCGCCCTGCACCCATCCCAAGCCGCCGAGGCGAACACCCGGGTAGCTGCCCAGGTCGTGCAGCGTGCCGCTGATTTTTCCAAGACCGATAAAAACGGGCGCTGGTTGCAAACGGTTGATGTCGCGCTCTTGTCCTTTGCGCAGCGTGCCATAGACAAAAACGTATCTTTTAAAGTCGGTTAAGGTATCGGCCATGAATCGAATTGTGGCTTATGCGTGTCTTGCTTTAAGTATGTCATTGGTGGGCAGCTATGTGGCTCTGTCCAAACCCCTTGTCGCCGCCCTGCCTGTTTTTTTGCTGGCCTGGCTGCGCTTCGGCATTGGCGGCGCGGCCATGCTGCATTGGCTGAAAAAGCCTCCAAGCGAAGTGCCGATGACGAGCCAGACCAAACGTCTGCTATTTTTGGAATCGTTCTTAGGCAATTTCTTGTTTTCAATTTGCATGCTGTTTGGTGTCAGCATCACAGGTGCAGTCACCGCTGGCGTGGTGATGGCGACGATTCCGGCGGCGGTGGCCTTGATGAGCTGGGCCTTTTTGGGTGAGCGCATTGGCCTGCGAACCTGGGCAGCTGTGATATGTGCTGTGGTCGGGGTGACGTTGGTATCACTATCAAGGCAGGAGCTGGTTGCGCCCGTTTCTACTGGGTTAGGAGCTGATTTGTCAGCTAAAAATACCGTTTTGGGTATCTTTTTACTGGTTGGCGCGGTGTTGTGTGAGGCCGCGTATGCCGTGATAGGCAAAAAGCTGGTCGGTGCGCTGAGCCCCAAGCGCATCACGGCGTTGATCAACTTGTGGGGCTTTGTACTCATCACACCACTGGGTTTGTGGGCAGCCTGGCAATTTGACTTTTTTAGCGTGTCAACGCCAAGCTGGCTGCTGCTGGTGTTCTATTCACTGGCTGCCAGTGTATGGACGGTTTGGTTGTGGATGACAGGCTTGAAAACCATTCCTGCCGGTCAGGCAGGCGTGTTCACGGTTTTTTTACCGGTCAGTGCTGCGGCAGTGGGCGTGGTTTTTTTGGGCGAAAACCTGAGTGGCCTGCAAGCGCTGGCTTTTGCCGTGGCGCTGCTGGGCGTGGTGCTGGCCACGCTGCCAATTAAGCAGTAGCGCTCCTTTTTTGTTTGCGCATGGTGTAAATACCGTAAGCGATGATGCCAAGCGATACCACGGCGATCAACAGCGTGGCAGCAGCATAAATTGATGGATTTACCCCGCGCCGCGCGTAACTGAAAATCACCTGTGGCAGCGTTGTGACGCCGGGGCCTGACAAAAACTCTGACAGCACTACATCGTCAAACGACAGCGTAAAAGTCAGTAACCAACTGGACACCAGCGCTGGGGCAATGGCGGGCAGAGTGACCAGAAAAAACACCTGTATGGGCCTGCAGCCCAAATCCATTGCAGCCTCTTCAATAGAGCGGTCAGCGTCAAGCATCCGTGACTGAATCACGGTGGTGGCGTAGGCCATTCCCAGCAGCGTATGGCCCACCACCAGCGTGATGAAGCCGCGCTCAGGGAAACCAAACATGCGCTGGCTCGTTACCATTAACAGTAGTAGCGACAGGCCAATGATCACCTCAGGCATCACCAGCGGCGCATTGACCAAACCATAAAAAAGCGTGCGACCTGAAAACTGCTTGTAACGTACCAAAACAAACGCTGCAAGGCAGCCCAGCGCGACAGATAGCGTACCGGTAAACAGCGCAACTTTTAAAGACAACCAGAAGCCTTCAACCAGCCGGGAATCGGCCAACAACGCCTCATACCAACGAAGGGAAAAACCAGTAAACACACCGTCTTGCCGTGTGCTGTTGAAAGAGAAAACAATCAGAAAAAAAAGCGGAATATACAAAAACAAAAATACGCCGCCAAACCAGAACCTGGCCGTATTTTTTTCAAGCCACCGCATCATGCTGACTTCTCCGCCGCATCTTTGAAGCGGTAATACAGCGCTAGCGGCACGAGAATTACCACAATCATCACGACTGACAAGGCGCTGGCTCGCGGCCAGTTGTTGCTGCTGAACATTTCGTCCCATACAACGCGGCCAATCATGATGTTTTCAGCACCACCAAGCAATGACGGGATCACAAACTCGCCCACAGCCGGAATAAACACCAGCATGCAACCGGCGATGATGCCGGCTTTGCTCAGGGGTACAGTAATCAACCAGAATGCCTTGAAACTGCTGGCGCCCAAGTCGTGCGCGGCCTCCAGCAGGCGCAAGTCCATTTTTACCAGGTTGGCGTAAAGCGGCAAAATCATAAAGGGCAAGTACACATAGACCATGCCGACCAGCATTGACACATCGGTGTACAGCATCACCATCGGCTCTTTGATGACGCCAAGCCAAAGCAGCAGATTGTTCAGTACACCCTGATCGGCCAAAATGCCCTTCCAAGCTGCAATACGAAGCAAGAAAGATGTCCAGAATGGCAGCATGACCAGCATCAGGAGCACAGGGCGTATTAAAGGCTGACAACGTGCTAGAAAGTATGCGAACGGGTAACCAGTCACCAGACACAAAAGTGTCGTAAGCGCCGCATATTTCAGTGAAGTCTTGTAAGCGTCAATATAAATGGTGGGGCCATCCACGCCGTCGCTGAAAATATTGATGTAGTTTTTTAACTCCAGCATAAACCGCCATGCATCGCCCGATGTA
>JAYVEE010000298.1:0-3126 GCA_043749005.1 Polaromonas sp.
AGGCACGATTGCCATGTTTCTGGTGGGTGGCGGAATTCTGACGCACGGCATCACGCCCTTGCACCACGCGATTGAACAGTTTCTATCAAAAGCAGGTAGCGTGATGGCCACCATGGCTCCATTGTTGATAGATGCTGTGGTGGGGTTGATAACAGGCGCATTGGTACTGCTGGTGGTAACACTGATCAAGCGGTTTAGACGCAAAATTTAAAGTGTTTTCTTCTGCGGATGTTGTCATCTGTTAAAACAGTCGATTCCTTTTTTTGTTGGCACCTGATGATTTCCCCACTAGCTACACTTTCCTCGCCTGCCACGGCACAGCCTGTGCTCCACTGGACTGAAGAAAAACAGGCAAGAAGCGCGTTGTGGCGCTCTGAGCGCGGCGCCATGCCTCCCAAGCGTGTTGCCTTGGCGGACGACACCTTGAGCGCTGACAGCGCCTACCGAATGGCCTGCGAAGGCACAGGGCTGCTGTGGCGGGGAGATTTTCAAAATGCGCGGCTGTTGCTGCAAGCGTTGGCCCGGCGTATTGACAAGCCGCCCAAGGCGTCAAAAACCGCCAAAATGGAGCGTAAAAAGGTTTTGGCCCAGGCTGAGACTGGCGTGCCCCCTGGAGAGACGTTTCACCTTTACCGGCAAGCCAGGTCACAACGGGCGCGAGTGCTTGGGATGCTGCTGATTGAGTTTGGGGCTGATTACACGATCGCCTTGCGCCGCGCACCAGATGCCAAACAGGCTTGTATTGAGGCTTGGGGGCACGCTGATGAAAGCGGTCCCAGCGTTGCATCACTTCGCGAATTAATGGGCGTCATCAGCGCACACGAGTGGCGGAAAAGGGGCGTTGAAATCCCGGCCCTCACCTCAAGCGGCGCAGCGGTTGCCAAGGCCGCACCTAACAACCGCATCTATCCATACTACGGCGTGTTTTCGCCTGTGCGGGGTGAATATGTAGACCTGGTTGCAACTGCACCGTTACCAAAAATACGCCCGGCAAAGTTTGTCGCCTTCGACATCGGCACTGGTACCGGCGTGCTGGCCGCTGTGTTGGCACTGCGCGAAGTCGATCAAGTTGTTGCCACAGACCAGGACGAGCGCGCTCTGGCCTGTGCCAAAGAAAACATCTACAAGTTGCGCTTGCCTAACCCCGTCAAGGTGATGCAGGCTGATCTGTTTCCTGAAGGTTTGGCGTCTGTTATTGTCTGCAATCCGCCGTGGCTGCCCGCGAGGCCTGGCTCGCCGCTGGAAGGCGCTGTGTATGACGAAGGCAGCCGCATGCTGCTCGGTTTTATCAGAGGGTTGGTTGCCCACCTCGCGCCCGGCGGCGAAGGCTGGCTGATTTTGTCTGACCTGGCTGAGCACTTGGGGCTGCGTACACGCGCTGAGTTGCTGGCCGCTATTGCGGCGGGCGGCCTGAAAGTAGTGGCCCGCATGGATGTGAAGCCCGAGCACCCCAAGGCCATGGATGCGAGCAACCCGCTGGCAGAAGCGCGGGCCAAGGAAGTGACGTCGCTTTGGCGATTGGCAGCCAGTTAAAAATGATTTTGTTAGCGCCCATGGAGGGCCTGCTCGACTTCGTTTTGCGTGACATTTTGACCCGCGTTGGCGGTATTGACCGCTGCGTGTCCGAGTTCATCCGCATCACTGACCAGCTGTTGCCTGAACGGGTCTTTACCCGCATCGTGCCCGAATTGCTGAACGGTGGCCGCACCTTTGCTGGGGTCCCGGTGCGCGCCCAGCTGTTGGGCTCAGACCCAACTTGCATGGCGGATAACGCCGCGCGCTTGGCTTCGTTGGGGCCCGCAGGCATCGATTTGAATTTTGGCTGCCCCGCCAATGTGGTGAACCGGCACGGCGGCGGTGCAGCGCTGCTCAAAGAACCTGAAACCATTTACGCCATTGTTGCTGCTGTGCGCCGCGCAGTACCCGCGCACATGCCGGTTTCAGCCAAAATGCGTCTCGGGTACCTGGACGATTCGCGCGCTGTGGAATGTGCCCTGGCTATCAGCGATGGCGGCGCTGACGAGTTGGTAGTCCATGCCCGTACCAAAGCTCAAGCCTACCGCCCACCCGCTTATTGGGAGCGCATCGCCGACATTCGTGCGGCAGTCGCCATCCCCGTGGTGGCCAATGGAGAGATCTGGACAGTTGCCGATGCACGCCGCTGCAGGAAACTATCTGGCTGCGACATGCTGATGATTGGACGCGGCGCGGTGATGAACCCAGGTCTGGGGCTGGCGATCAAGGCTGATATGAACCAGACAAGTTCTAGTGCTGTGACATGGGTGCAAATGTTGCCACTGGTTCTGGACTTTTGGCAAATCGTTACCACCCGGCTGGACAACAAAGCTCAGGCGGGCCGGTTAAAGCAATGGTTAAACTTTTTAAGGCGGCATTTCCCTGAGGCTGAAGTTGCCTACGCGGCACTAAAAACCATCAATAACCCGGCGGTAATTGATGCATGGCTGGCCAGTGCGACCCGCAGCAGTCAGTTGCGACAGGAAACCGCAAAAGTAGAGCCGATTTCAGTCAATGACAAGATGGTCTTGGCCTGAACTAGAGTATAAAACAACCATTTAATTCAATAAATACGGGTGTAATAAGCTATGAAAATAATAGCAAACAATATCGGCATTGAAGTAGTTGATTCCGCCCCTGACGCGCCGCACCTGCCCGTGGTGTTGCTCATCATGGGGTTAGGCATGCAGTTGATTGCCTGGCCGCCCGGCATGGTGCGCGCGTTGATAAACGCCGGCTATCGGGTGATTTGTTTTGACAACCGCGACAGCGGCTTGAGCGACAAGTTTGACGCGCTGGGCGTGCCCAACCTGTTTTGGCAAGGCCTGAAGCACAAGCTGGGCCTGAGCATCAAACCGCCGTATAGCGTGCACGACATGGCTCTTGATGCGCTGGGTGTGCTGGTCGCACTGCAAATTGACCAGGCGCACATTGTTGGCGTCAGTATGGGCGGCATGGTGGCCCAGCGGGTAGCGCTGATGGAGCCCCAGCGCGTATTGAGCCTGACCAGCATCATGAGTTCCAGTGGTGCGCGCGGATTGCCAGCCGCCACGCCAGCGGTTACGCGTCAGTTGCTCAGCCGCCCCAAAGGCAAGGGAATGCCCGCTGCAA
>JAYVEE010000299.1:0-3124 GCA_043749005.1 Polaromonas sp.
AAAGATGACCCGGACGGGTTGGCACGTCGTAAGCGCTTTTTTGAACTGCTTGACAGCGGAGATCCTGAAGCTCTCGAGCGCTGGAAGGCCATGGTGCTGCGCCGGCAAGGCGGTGGTCAGGGTGGTGGCGAGCGACCAGCGCAATGAGCCTTGTAAGCCCGTCGCGGCCGTTTATTCTTCGCCCGGTTGCCACGTCGCTGCTGATGCTGGCCATCGTACTGGCGGGACTGCTGGGTTTGAAATTTTTGCCATTGGCTGCTTTGCCGCAGGTCGATTACCCCACCATTCAAGTGCAAACGCTGTACCCCGGTGCCAGCCCCGAGGTAATGGCTCAAACCGTGTCTGCACCTCTGGAGCGTCAGTTCGGCCAGATGGCCGGCTTGCAGCGCATGAGCAGTACCAGCGCAGCAGGCGTGTCCATCGTCACACTGCAATTTGGTTTGGGCCTGGCACTGGACATCGCCGAGCAGCAAGTACAAGCCGCTATCAATGCGGGGACGAGCCTGCTGCCTGCAGACTTGCCGGCACCGCCGGTGTACGCCAAGGTCAACCCGGCAGACGCACCGGTACTCACGCTTGCCATCACATCAGACACGCTACCGTTGACAGAGGTACAAAACCTGGTCAATACCCGGCTGGCTCTGAAGATCAGCCAGGTCAATGGCGTGGGGCTGGTCACGCTCAGCGGCGGGCAGCGGCCAGCTGTGCGCATACAGGCGGACATTCGGGCGCTGGCATCTTTTGGCCTGGGGCTGGATACTTTTCGCACCGCGATTACTGCCGCCAACGCGAACGCCGCCAAGGGCAGCATTGATGGGCCTAGTCGGGCCTACACCATCAATTCAAACGACCAATTGATAGCTGCACAAGACTATAAAAATCTGATCATTGCCTACCGCAACGGCGCCGCGGTTCGGGTAGCGGATGTAGCGCAGGTGATTGACGATGCGGAGAACGTCAAGCTCGGGGCTTGGTCAAGCTTGAAACCGGCAATCATTCTGAACGTACAACGTCAGCCTGGCGCCAACGTCATTGCCACCGTTGATGCCATCAAAGCGCGTTTGCCAGAGCTGCAGGCAAGCTTGCCCGCGTCGCTCGTGGTCGATGTGCTGTCGGACCGAACTACAGGCATACGCGCTTCCGTCATGCATGTGCAAATTGAACTGGCGCTAGCCATATTGCTTGTAGTGCTGGTGATTTTTGCTTTTCTGCACAACCTTCGCGCCACTGTTATTGCCAGCGTGGCCGTGCCAATTTCATTGATGGGTACTTGCGGCGCGATGTACATGCTGGGTTACTCCCTGAACAACCTGAGTTTGATGGCACTGACGATTGCAACAGGCTTTGTTGTGGATGACGCGATTGTCATGATTGAAAACATCTCGCGCTACATTGAAGAAGGCATGGCGCCCATGCAAGCCGCCATCACAGGCGCAGCGCAAATTGGTTTCACAATCATTTCTCTCACCGTGTCATTGATTGCCGTACTGATACCGCTGCTGTTCATGGGCGATGTGGTGGGTCGCCTGTTCAGAGAGTTCGCCGTGACGCTGGCGATCACGATTTTGATTTCTGCTGTGGTATCCCTCACGCTAGTACCGATGATGTCCGCTCGCTGGCTGAAGAAAGCGCCTGCCAAGAACGACGCAGGCAGGTTGCAACAATTTTTCAGTGCGGTCATCGTTCGTTATGACTTCGGTTTAACCTGGGTACTCGGACGTCAGGGCTTGACCCTGCTGGTGGCATTTTTAACACTGGTGCTCACGGTATTGCTTTACGTTGTGATTCCAAAAGGGCTGTTCCCAACGCAGGACACGGGTCAGTTACAGGCCAGAGTGCAGGCTACGCAATCCATTTCGTACACCCGCATGGCCGAGTTGCAGCAGGCAACAGCTAAAGCCATTCTCGAAGACCCGGATGTTGAAAATTTGAGTTCCTTCGTCGGCGTTGATGCGGGCAACAACACCATGCTGCACACCGGACGCATGCTGATCAACCTGAAAAAAACGCGTACTGTCAATCAGCAAGTCACCATCGAAAGACTGAAAGAACGTGTCAGCCGTGTCGCCGGTGTCATGCTGTACCTACAGCCCACGCAAGACTTGATGATTGACGCGGAAACCGGACCCACCCAGTACCGCGCATCGCTTGAAGGCTCAGACAATAAAGTCGTTGTACTGTGGGCAAAAAAACTGGCTGAACGCATGGCGACTTTAGGCAGCCTGCGCAACGTGGCCACAGATGCCGGGGCAACGGGTGCATCCGTCTTTGTCATGGTGGACAGGGACACAGCATCACGCCTGGGAATTTCCACTGCAACCATCGACGACGCGCTTTACAGCGCCTTCGGCCAGCGAATTGTTTCAACAATATTTACAGAGACTAATCAGTACCGCGTGATTCTGGAGGCACTGCCCAATCAGCTGACAACAGCGGCATCACTTGGCAGCCTGCAACTAAAAACAGGCGCAGGCGGCACCACGCCGTTATCCAGCATCGCCACCATCACTGAACGGCCTGCGCCCCTGCAAGTGACCAACGTAGACCAGTTCCCGGCCACTACGCTGGGCTTCGATACTGCACCTAGCACATCACTCGGCAAAGCGGTGGACGACATCAGACAGGCAGCGAAAGACATTGCCTTACCTGCGAGTGTCAGCTTGACCTTCTTGGGGGCATCCGGCGCATACGAGGCATCGCTGTCGAGCCAGTTGTGGCTGATTCTGGCGGCGCTGGTTTGCGTGTACATCGTGCTGGGCGTGCTGTATGAAAGTTACATTCATCCGCTGACTATTTTGTCGACGCTGCCCTCTGCCGGGGTCGGTGCGCTGCTGGCGCTGATGATCAGCGGCTCAAACCTTGGCGTAATTGGCATCATCGGCATCATTTTGTTGATTGGCATCGTCAAGAAAAACGCCATCATGATGATTGACTTTGCAATTGACGCGGAACGCAACCAGGGCAAGACAGCGCAGGAAGCGATTCATCAGGCGGCGTTGTTGCGTTTCAGGCCTATCCTGATGACAACTCTGGCAGCTTTGTTTGCCGCCGTGCCGTTGATGTTGGGATGGGGAGAGGGCTCTGAGCTTCGTCGTCCATTGGGGCTGGCTATCTTCGGTGGGCT
>JAYVEE010000300.1:0-10260 GCA_043749005.1 Polaromonas sp.
GCTGCACTCAAAACTGGACAACATGTCACCCAACGCTTTCGAGCGTGAATCGACATCAAAAAAACTTATCTCACTGTCCGAAATTACTTGACCACCACAGACCGTTGCTCGGCGTGGCTAGCTCCGACTGCAACATTGGCGTGCAGTAACTCGCCAGCGTGTCGGCGCCAACCACTTACCTATTGTTCAGATCAACCGGATGATCGATATCGAAGTGCGAACTGCCTGGAGATCACGAATTGCCGGCATTGCTGCAGCTAACCTCTAAAAAATTGTATCCATAAATTTAACGCTGGCCCGGCGCTTCCTGAAAATTCCTCTGGAATCACACCGTTGAATTTCTCTTAAGCCATTCGACTACGCCATTGAGTTGCTTAAATTCATCCAGCGAGCGCGATGGAATGTGGGGATATCGCTCGTTCCACATCCGTACTAACGCAGATCCGGGGCCAACTTCCAGAACGCAGGAAATTTGTCGCTCAGCCACCGCCGTTAGGCAGCCTGACCACTGTACCGTGTTGGCGATCTGCTTGCTCAGGGCTGAACGCAAGTCCATAGGTTTTTGACTTAGCATACCAAGCGCATTAAGGGCGATCGGGCAAGCCGGATGGGCAAACGGAACCTTATCCAAGAAATCAGAAAAAGCGTGCGCTGCCGGTCGCATCCAGGATGAATGAGAGGCGACTCGAACGTCGAGGCGTTTGCAAACAGCGCCGAGTCCAAGTAAAACACGTGTGGCATTCACCAAGGTATCGTCAGCGCCTGCAATGAGGCACTGGCTTCCATTGATTCGGATTGCGCACTCGAGTTGAAGGCCGTTGCAAGCTGCAAAGACCGCAGCTTCCGATAACCCTGCCACCGATAGCAAACCGGTCTTCAAGCCCATCACAGACTGATCCATCAAGGCTGCACGCTGTGCCGCCAGCGTGAGCGCCTGACTGGGCAGAAAGACACCAGCGCAGGCAAATGCGGATAACTCGCCCACACTGTAGCCGGCCACCACGGCAGGCCGCTCTGCCAACTTACTTTTGAGCGCGGCCCAAGCGGCCAGTGAGGTGCCAGTAATCAAGACCTGTGCGAAAGCGTTGTCACTGCGGCGCTCTTCATCATGCATCTGGGTGCGCCAGTCCAGTCCGAGGTCTGCGCTCATCGATCGCAAAATATCAGAGGCGGCAGGCTCGTCCTCAAGCCATGGCAGCATAGCCGGGTGCTGACTGGCCTGACCTGAAAATAACAGGGCGTAACTCATGACACCCGCATCCGGACAACCGGTGTCAGCCTGGAGGCTGGAGATGATCCGACATCGGTATTGGCTTTGGCCGCAGGACTGAGTTCGGCTGTCCAGCAGGCGCTGGCAAGCACATCCGCAGCTCCGCCGGGGGATAACCTGCGTTGCACGAACTCTGCATGAATGGCACGCGCCTGTATCAACCAATCAGCTTGCTTGACGCCGCCCTTATTGATAAAGCGGCTTGCGCTCGACTGCACAAAACGCAAGCCTTTAAGACCGCCACGGTGAACTACGTTGGTGTCGTCGAGCACAGACATAGTTACAAATAACGCTTGAACACGAGCGGCGCGCGGAGTAGCACCCCATGCCGATGCGGCTTGCAAGGCGGGTAGCGTGGTGTCAAATAAGGTTGGGAACGCCCGCGCTGCTTCGTCACCTGCACTGCTCATGCCGTAACGTTGGGCAACCCACTGACCGTTGGAAGTTGGCGTTGCCAGGCGCATTGCCCTGGCACGCTCTACCAGCGCTTCGCCCCATGTTGACAGCAGCACCGCACGCAAATGCAGGGGCGTCAGGGGCAAGCCCTGGGTCTGCAATTGCCCAGCGCTGGCACACAGCAAACCCAAGCCAAATACCGCTCCCCGGTGGGTGTTGATACCACCGGTCGCAGCCAGCATGCGCGCCTCAGCTCCTTTCCCAAGGGACTGTAAAACAGCAAAGGGACGACCTTGGGCACCGGCTTGGGCCATGTGGGGAAAGTAGCCGCGCAAGGCAAACAGGCTACGAAAAAACGTGCCGCCATCCATGTCAAGGTGGCTACCGCAGTCCCTGAACGACACCAGCCCCGGCTTGGGCTCCAGTGAAATTTCGGCATACAGTGCCCGCACCGCAGCCCGTCCGAGTTGTTGCGAGCGTGCCACGGCATCGTCGCTGCGAATGAAGTTGCTCATGAACAAAACAGTACCGCTTCGGGCTTGACGACCGAGGTGATACTGCCCAAGTGCAGCACCTCTGCCAAATCAGCCAGACGTATGGTGTGCAGATCTTTCACCAGCACTTGCGACGTTTGCCCTTGAAGCAGTTGCTGCAGTTCGCGCCAGGCAATCGCCTGACCCAGGGGGAAAGAAATTTCACCGTCGATGCGACAGTCGAGCGCGGTGTTAGCAAGCCGCTTGACGACCTGCGATGCCACTTCCAAAGAATTCACAGCTACGCTCAAATCAAGATCTGACGCTTCATGCAGATAGGCCAGACCCGTCAGCCATTGCCAGCCATGCGAGCCGTAGACATGGGCCCGCACACCCAGGGCGGCAAGCGCTGCCGACAACTCAAGTGCTGCCGCTCCCCACTGATGCGTATCCGCCACTTGAAACAGCACGGGAAATTCTTCATATTTCACGAGGTGATCCAGACGTACCGTTAAAGCTAGGCGCCGCCGGGACCATTGTTTCGGTGCGGACAAGCCTACACAAAGCTGATCTGGCGGAGTCTGCGGGCGTTGCCTGCACACCACCAAGGGCAGACAGTTGGCCCGCCAATGCACCAAAATCGCCTGCGCCTGCTCATCCCAGATGCGCGTTTCGATCTGCGCCCATGCCACCGGGTCAAGCCACACCAGCTGGTTTCGCGTCAAGCTGTCCATTTTTATCAACTCGAATGGGCTCAGGCCTTGACCACCCGCTCTGCCACGGTCGCAGCAAGCTTACGACCCCCGCGTGCAGCGCCATCCTGCGCGCGCTGGTCTTGGGTCGATGAGTCTGCCAGTGCGCAAAGCAATTGCGCTTTGAGATCAACGCGCCAAAGCGCACGAATTCCTCCCATCGACACAAAATTTTCCACCCCTGGCGCGAATACTGGATTTGTTTTTGACAATTCCGTTAGTCGCGCCTCATCAATCTTGGTGACGCGCGCCATCGCAGGCAAGCGCATAACGCGAATCTCTGCTTCAGGTAAGGCATAACAAGCATCGGCAATCAATCCTGAGGTGATAAAACCGCCCGATAGCGCTTGGTCGTACACCAGACCAATCACACGGTGATTGCGACGGCGCGCCAACTCAATGCAGCAACCCAGGTGCGCCATGTAGCGATTGATGCCTAGCAACTCGTCACGGTGACGAAGCCGTTGACCCTGGGTGTCCACCAGCAAAATAATGGGCCTTTTGGGATGTTCACGCACTACCGCTAACACTGCACCTGCTTGGGCCAGCGCCAGCTCGACACCGATTGCGGCATGATTCGTGGTGCCCACCACCGCGACCGTGCAGCCATTAATCTCAGCGGTGCCACTGAGTAGTTCATCGGAACAAGTGACGCGGTGCTCGGCGTCAAAAAGATTATCGAGTAAAGCTTGCCAATTCATACTGACTTCCTGGAGGTCAGTGACTTCAGAGCTTGCATTGTTGAGGCTTCCAGATCAGCCACCAGCGACGGATCAGGCACACCCACTAGGTCCCAGATATCAAGCGCATCACGGCAGTCGCCGTAGCGCGTCAAACGGTCGGTCAGGAGCGCATGTTCAGCCTCCATCGTACTTAGGCTTAAGGGCAAAGACTGACCTAACAAGCCGATCGCGGCGCTGCGAAATACCACCACTTCGTCTTCGACCAATGGATCGCAGTCTCCCATGAGGAAGCGATGTTTGCCGCCCGTCGTGCGCCAGACCAGCGCCCGGTCGCGTGAGTCATATTCATCCACTCCTTCCGAGGATTCGATCACTTCAGGGCCGGACATGGCAAGACGCCCCACATCACTCATTACCACATGGTCGGCGCAGCGAGCGATCAGGCCCATCCCGCCAAAGCAGCCGTTAGCGCCGCCAATCAACATAATCACCGCAATGCCCTGGGCGCGTGCTTCAAGCAAGGCGCGCATGACTTCCGACACAGCGATCAACCCGGCATTAGCCTCGTGCAGGCGCACGCCGCCCGACTCGGCAAGCACAATCACCGCTGCCGGTTTGTCGCGCAGCGCCCGCTTGAACAAGCCGACCAGTTTGGCACCGTGCACTTCGCCGACGCCACCCCCCATGAACTCACCCTCTTGCGCGGCAATGAGTACCGGCTGACCCGCCAGGATTCCGGTACCAATGACTACACCATCGTCAAATGAAGACGGCACCCCAAGTAGTGCCAGGTGCGGACTAACCACTCGTTCGCCCGGGCCGAGAATTTCGTGGAACGACTTAGCATCTAACAAATGAATCACCCGCTCACGGGCTGTGGATTCAGCAAAGCTTCGGTTCATGGTTTAACCTTTGTCGTCACCGGCAACGCAGCCGCAGCCTGATCCAGCCGCAGACTCACCACCGCCGGTGTGGCACCCATATCGTTGATTGAAATAGCGATTCCGCACAGACTGTGCCGTTCCTGAAAATCTTGCATCACAGCACCCCAGATTGGTGCAAAACCCTGCGCTGACGTGATGATGTCGACTCGGCATTGGGCGACGTCTGCCAGCGGCTCAATCATCACTTCGAGGTTGCCAGAACCCACCACACCAACCAGAATTGGGATAAACGCTGTTGCCCTATTCTGGCCAAACAATTGAAATTGAAGTTTTTCCATTTTTTCACCAATTACGGAAACGTTTTGGCGGGTTGTACAAGCCGCCGGAGGCACGCACGAGGTCGCGCATTGTGCGGGCAGCCAGCAGGCTGCGAGTGGCATCGCGTTTGTCAATACCAATGTCTTCGGCACGCTGGATCGCACCGCGGTCACGCAGATTTTCCACCATGCGTTTGTCGCGTGCCAAACCTACGGGCGTGTAGCCTGCCACACCGCGGATTGCCTGCTGGCGCTCCTCGTCACCACGGCACAACAGTAAATTGGCTATGCCTTCTTCGGTCAGGATGTGAGTCACATCGTCACCATATATCATCACTGGCGGGATTTCCATTTTGGCCTGCTCGGCCAACTCCCAGGCGTCGAGTTTTTCTACAAAGGCGGGCTGCATGTGTTCGCGAAACGTCTCCACGATTTGCACTACCAGTTTTTGCCCACGCGGCATGGCGTGAACCCCGGTGCGACCTTCGCGTGCCTGCGCGCCGGCTTTTAACCAGGCCGGTGTGGCGTGGCGACGCCCGCGCGCATCGGCACCCATGTTGGGCGCGCCACCAAAGCCCGCGATGCGGCCCAACGTGGCGGTGGAACTGTGGCCGTCAAGGTCAATTTGCAAAGTCGAGCCAATGAACATATCGCAAGCATAGTGGCCCGCCGCTTGGCACATGGCTCGGTTGCTGCGCATGCTGCCGTCACGGCCGGTAAAAAACACGTCGGAGCGCTCTTTAATGTAACTTTCCATGCCCAACTCTGAGCCAAAGGAATGCACCGACTCGATCCATCCGGCCTCAATCGCAGGGATCAGCGCTGGGTGCGGATTCAGCGCCCAATGCTTGCAAATTTTGCCTTTGAGACCGAGCGACTCGGCGTAGGTCGGTAACAACAATTCAATAGCGGCGGTATCGAAACCAATACCGTGGTTTAAACGCTGCACGCCGAATTCGGCGTAAATACCCTTAATGGCCATCATCGCCATCAGTACCTGAATTTCGGATATTTGCGCCGGGTCTCGGGTGAATAGAGGTTCAATCAGATTGGGCTTGGGCGCCAGAATGACAAAGTCCACCCAATCGCCTGGAATGTCTACGCGCGGCACCACCTCCACTATCTCATTGACCTGAACAATAACGATGCCGCTTTTGAAGGCGGTGGCTTCCACAATCGCCGGTGTGTCTTCGGTATTGGCTCCAGTGTAGAGGTTGCCATATGCGTCCGCCGATTGGGCGCAGACTAACGACACCTTGGGCGTTAGGTCTATAAAGTAGCGAGCAAAAAGCTCAAGATAAGTGTGGATGGCCCCAATCTGAATCTGTCCGGTCGAAACCATTTTGGCCAGCCGAGCACTTTGCGGTCCCGAGAATGAAAAATCGAGTTTGGATGCAATGCCGTTCTCGAATAAATCCAGGTGTTCCGGCAACGCTAGCACCGACTGCACCATGTGCAGGTGATGCACCTGCGTCGGGTCCAATTGAGTCAACGCACGCGCCAGAAAGTCAGCCTGCTTCTGATTGTTACCTTCCAAGCAAACCCGATCGCCGGACTCCAAAATTGCGGTTAGCAACTTTATTGTTTTGTCTGGCTCTACCTGCTTGCCACGCAAGCCATCGCCAAGAGTGGCCGTCGCGCGGGCCAGCCGCCGCATGCGGCTTTGTGCTTGCTGACTCCAACGTGCGTCAGGTGCATTCATGCTATTTCACTCCCATAACCAGATTGGGCAAAACAGTCGCAATACCTGGGAACATGCACAGCAGAAACACGGCGACAAACATCAACCCCAGAAAAGGCATCACGCCCCAAACAACGTCCTTCAAAGGAATGTCGGGTGCAACATTCTTGATGACGAAAATATTCAAGCCAACGGGGGGGTGAATTAATCCCATTTCCATCACGATAGTCATCACCACGCCAAACCAGATCAAATCAAAACCAGCCGCTTTGAGGGGTGGCAAGATGATTGGAGCGGTCATCAGGATGATGGAAACCGGTGGTAGGAAGAATCCCAGCACGATGACCATAAGCAAGATGACGCACAGCAAAATCCATTTAGACAAGGCCAGGCCGACAATCCATTGAGCTGCACCTTGGCTGATGTGCAGGTGACTCATTACATAGCTGTACAGTAAAGACATGCCGATGATCAGCATCAGCATGGTGGACTCCTTCAACGTGGAGGTCAGAATCGGCGCGACATCTTTTGGACGCCACAGGCCATACACCACGGCCACCAAACCCAGCGCCATCAAGCCGCCTAAGCCTGCGGTCTCCGATGGTGTGGCAAAGCCGCCATACAGCGCAATCATCACGCCAATGAGCAACACCACAAATGGCAGTACACGCGGCAACATTTCTACTTTCTTGGCCAACGTAAAGTGCTCTTCTTCAAGGTAAGCGGACTTAACACCGCCCTTCTGATAAATCTCCAGAGCTAGGGCGTATTCCTTCCGCGCGCGCAATACGGCATAGCCCGCAAACAGCCCTACCAGCAGTAAACCTGGGCCAATTCCCGCCAAAAATAAGCGCCCTAGCGATTGCTCCGCGGCCACCGCATACAAGATCATCACAATCGAAGGCGGAAGCAAGATACCGAGGGTACCGCCCGCAGCAATAATGCCTGCAGCAAAGCCAGGAGAATATCCGCGTTTTCGCATTTCGGGGATTCCGGCGGAGCCGATAGCCGAGCAGGTTGCTGGCGACGAGCCGGCCATGGCAGCAAACAAGGCGCAAGCAAACACGTTGGCAATGCCTAAGCCGCCCGGTACCTTGTGCAACCAAGCATGGATTGCCGAGTAAAGGTCTTGACCAGCGCGGGATTTTCCAATTGCTGCGCCTTTCATGATGAACAGGGGAATGGACAGCAAGGTAATGGACGCCATCTCTTCATAAACGTTTTGCGTCACAGTATTAAGCGACGAAGCGGGCATGAAAAAGTACATGAACGTCACTGCGACGGAGCCGAGCGCAAACGCAATCGGCATCCCTGAAAACATCACTAACAAAGTTACGCCGCCATAAAGCAGACCAATTGTTAACTCACTCATTTGTTGCTCTTCTTGACATCACCGCCAGACAGCCCAATGGCGGATTGCAGAAATAACTGGATAGCTAGCATGCTCATCCCCACCGCCATCATTCCGTAAGGAATCCACAGGGGCGGTGCGAAGCTGCTGGAGGTGGTTTGACCTTCAGACCAGGCCTCATGAAACAAAGTCCAGGACTTCCAGGAAAAGAAAATACAAAACAGCGTGGATGCTATATCTACCGCTATCAATCGCACTCGGTTGACGCGGGCCGGAAGAATGGAAGCCAACGCCTCAATGCCGACATGACCACGTAAGGATTGAACGTAAGCGGTGCACATGAAGGTGGCACCGACCAACATGAATACGGCCGCCTCGTCCTGCCAGTCAGTGGCCGCCTTGAGAAAGTAGCGTGTCACCACCGAATAAGTCAATACGCACGACGTCAGTACCAGCGCCAGCATGGACAAGGCCAGCACGATCTGATTAACAAAGTTCAGCAACCCGGCCAACACCGCAAGCGCAGAATTTTTCGGCATTAACGTAACCGCAGCAGCAGTGGGCTCAAAATCAAACCCGTGACTCACAGGGTCTTCTCCGCTAAGGCCAGCAGTTTGGCACACCCTTCATTTTTGGCACCGTAGTCTTTCCAAGCTGTTTTTCGGGCGATATCTTGCCATTTTTTGATGGTCGCAGCGGACAAGTCCACCACCTTGGCACCGGCTTTTTGGTAGATGACGGCGACATCTTTATCGTCTTTCTTAGCCGCTTCCACAGCAAATTTTTCCATCTCGGCACCTACCGCCATAACAGTGTCCCGCTGGTCTTTGGGCAGTTTGTCAAAGATGGCCTTGCTCATCATCAGCGGCTCGAACATAAACCAGTAAGCACCCGTGCGACCTGTGGTCAAAGACTTGGCGACTTCTTCAAGACGGAAGGATATAAATGAGGTCGAAGACGTCATGGCTGCATCCATTGCTCCTGTCTGCATGGCGGCATAAATTTCATTTGACGGCAGTGTTACTACTGCAGCGCCGGCCTCTTTAAGAATCATGTCCATTTCTCGCGACCCGCCGCGTATTTTCATACCTTTGGCATCCTCGGGCTCTACCACCGGCTTGCCGCGTGAAGCCACACCACCGGCTTGCCAGATCCAACTGATCAGCACTATCCCTTTGTCCAGCAGCAGACGATTCAATTCAGTACCGACCGGTTGGTTTTTCCAGCCATACGCTTGCTCGTAAGACACCACGAGACCAGGCATCAGGCCAATGTTGACCTCTGGAATTTCGCCGCCAGCGTAAGACAGGGGAATTAGCGCCATGTCCAGCGCGCCTTTGCGCATGGAGGAAAACTGGGCATTGGTCTTCATCAACGAAGAGCCGGGATAAATCTCAAATTTCAATGCGCCCTTAGTGCGTTTTTCAACTTCAACGGCAAAGAGGCGTACCAAGCGATCGCGAAAATCACCCTCCTTGAGTGTGCCGCCTGGGAACTGATGGGAGATTTTGAGTGTTGCGTTTTGAGCCCATGCCGGTCTGAATGGCACAGATGCAATGGGCAGGCAGCTCAAGGCTTGAATGATGTTGCGTCTTTTCATGGTCTGTCTCCAAAAATAGTATCTAAAAAACGTTGCTTTTTAAACTGCAATGTATACATTAATGTAGCCATTGAATATATTGATAGGACTAGTAAATACCCTAATTAAATTTTGCAAATTTATTAAATGCAGTGGTGAGAAAATAAATTTATGAAAATCTCTGAACAACTTTGCGAAAAGATTGAAGATCTAATTGCCACCGGCATGCTTCTTCCCGGAAGTGCTTTGGATGAAGCCAGCCTCATAGAGCAATACGGGGTGTCGCGAACACCGGTGCGTGAAGCGATGATCCAGTTGGCAGCCCAAGGTTTGATTGAAATCCGGCCACGGCGCGGTGCCGTGGTCACTAGCATCGGCCCAGCGCGGCTAATCGAGATGTTTGAGGTCATGGGCGAACTCGAATCTTTGTGTGGCCGATTAGCCGCCCGGCGCATGAGAGATAGCGAACGGGCAGCATTGGTAACTGCTCATGAGGCCTGCGAAAAAGCTCGGGCCGACCAAGACCCCGATACCTATTTCTATTGCAACGAACGCTTTCACGCGGCAATCTATGCGGGCAGCCATAACAGTTTTTTGAGCGAGCAAGCCATGCAACTGCATCGCCGCCTGCGTCCTTACCGGCGCTTGCAGTTACGCGTGCGAAACCGCATGGGCACCTCGTTTAAGGAACACGATGCCATTGTAAGAGCCATCTTTACAGGTGACGCCGAAGCCACCGCCCATGCATTGCGCGAGCATGTGGTGATACAAGGCGAACGCTTTGGCGACCTGCTCGCTTCGTTGGCAGATATGGCTATACCGGCTGAGGCGTAATTATTAATAGGCTGCTGAAATACTTCAAGCCAAGCTCAGC
>JAYVEE010000301.1:0-10255 GCA_043749005.1 Polaromonas sp.
GTGCCCACCGGGCCTCCTCCGCCTCCGCTCGCACCCTATCCGCCCGCCGGTTCTGTGCACGAACTTATCAACAAGCAGGACGAGCTGTACAAACCGCTCGCTATGCTTGGGGCAGAAGCCGGGGTGCTCATGGAAATTGACATCAATTGACTTCAGTAAAAACCCAGTTGGTTTCGCGTGCCCACTCGTGAGCAAAAGCCAGCGTCTCGTCGTTGAATTGCCGCTGGCGGTGCAAACCGCGTGCCCACATGTAGGCGTCAACACACGCTGCATCCTCGCGGCTTTTTCGCGCTCGAGCCGCCGGACTGGTGTTGTCGGTGTTCTGCAAAGCTTGGATGAGGCCGTAGAAGCCGGGGACTTCGGGCAGCAAGTGCACGACGCGCAGGTGAGGCGGGCGCATGTCAAACTCCGTTGTTGCCGCGGGAGACGCCAGGCCTTGGAGCTCGACTTCAGCGGTTCGCGCGGCCTCGTCGTGGGTCACTCCGTGGGGAGGCGAGCCACCCGGTGGGGGGCCCGCGACACGCGTGGGCGTTGCGTCTCCCATTGGTTCTTCCTCCTCCGACGCGTCCATCACATCTGGGAGCTCTTCGTCATCCACGCCCAGGAAGTCCCAGTTGGTCGGGTCGTTGGCATCAAAGTTTGCGAGCGTGCCGCTTCCTTGCGTCCGTAGCCCAACGGAAGCGCGCACGGCGGTCGCTCGCGACATCGCGTGTGGTGTCAACACAAGTCTTTTTTCGTACACACAAAAACTAATTCCCAAACTATTTTTTTCAAGCGCCCCTTTTGGCCGGTGCACATCCTCTTCGTCGGCGCTGATAACACCTTCACGTCATACCCGTGTTCCTTGAAAGTTTTGCGGATCTCCTGGTGAGCCATGAGCCCGTCGGTGGAGTAGGACATAACCACCCTCCTTGCCCGCAGGACCCCAACGAACGCGCGGAACTCCGCAAATACCTCACGCTTGCGACACCACGGTGAGCATGTGTACGGCACCTCCGACAGGCCGCTCACGCCTCGAACCGCCGGTTCCCCCGGGGTCGCAAGCGCCTCCAGGATGTGGTAGTGACGACTGTACTGACCCGCGGTGTATGGCGGGTCGACGTACACGACGGCATCGGGGGGCGCAAGAGCCGCGTGGTCGCGCGCGTCACCGCGTCGCACCGTCACCTGGCCCGCAAACGGTTCGAGGGTCGGCAGGGCCAGCGTTTTCAGCGCGCGTGGCTGGAAGTGCTTCAGGTAAGCGCCGTAGCTCACAGCCTTGTTGGCAACCTTGTCCGCGCCGCAGATGACGCGCGCCAGAAGATGGTTGGCTTGATCCGCAGACAGGTCGCCGCGCCGCACCCGCGCAAGCCAGCCGTCGATGATTTGAGCGTTGTCCGGCGTGAAATACATTCTGGCATTGCCGTCGTGCGGCGAGTAGGTGCGCGTGAAGTACCCAACAAGCGGCTGCGCATCCCCAAGAACGTAGGGTGCGCCTGCATTGGCACGTGCCTGAAGAAACACGCGGCTGTACTCCTGCGAATCGTTGACGGAGACGCTCGCAAAACGCGTGGCCGCAAGGTCCGTGAAGCCGCCAATGCCCGCAAAGGGCTCCCACAAGTTGAGGGACGAGAGCGGGCCCCAAGCAGTCTCCATGGCTTCGATGATGAGAGGCGCCAGAGTTTTTTTAGAACCCATGTAGCTTATGTACACCATGGAGAGGAGAGCGCGCGGCGGAATTATGCGGCACACAGCGTGCATTCCTCCTGCGCCCCGTCCGCTCCACGAATGACAGCAGCCCGGACGTTGTCGAACCCGCCAATGCCGTCCAGCTTGATGGCTGGCTCAAGGTCCGTGGGCGTCTGGAGGCTGAACCCTGTGACGGTGCTTGACTGGCCCACCCACGGCGGGAGAATCTCGCTGAACACCGAGCTCAGCGTTCCGCTCCTCCCGTCCCGCAACATAGATATGAGGTTTCCGCACGACATGTTGTCAATCATGAAGACAACAAAGATGTCGCTCACACGGACGCGCTTGCCTTGTTTTTCCTTGTCCAGCTCCATCTGTCGCTTCAGCGTTCGCTGGAACGGCGCCAGCCATTCCAAAAACTCCTCAACCGTGTGGACTTGGTGGCTGATGGACGCCATATGCAAAGGCGCGCGGGGCGGCATTTATACTGGTAATGTTGAGCGAAAGAGCGGCGTACTTAAACCGAGCACGCAACAAAACGATATGGAATGAGAACACTCTTTATATTTGGGTTGGTATGCACAGTGGTACTGGCCTTGGACACATCAATTTCAAGCGAGTCCCTTCTCAGCACCGACAGCACCACTGCGGCCCGCGCGAATCTATCAAACCCTTCCACCGAGGTGGAGTCGCACGCAGACTACACGAAGGAACCTGGCCTTCTTCAGACTGCCCTGGCATCCTCAACTGACCGCATTGCCGCGGTCCTTTCGCCACCGCCGCCACTTGTTGCGTCACCTGAGTCGCCACCACTCGGCACGTCTCCTGGGTCACCGCCTACACAGACGCCCGGAACGCCCGTTGGTGTTGCACAACCCCCGCTCTCTCCCTCCGTTTTGTCTCCTCCTATGCCGCCACCCTCACCGCCAGGCAACGCCACACACACGAGCGCGATGGTGACCAAATCAGGGATGACCACACTGATTGCTGTGCTCAGCATACTGGGCGGCTTGTTGGTCCTTGTATGCATCACAGCCGCCTTCTGGCGCTGGCGTGTTATGCGGCGCACCTCGCTGGGACCCGTGCCCGGGGAAGCGGAGGTGGATTTCGGGGCTAGGAGACGGGGAATGCAGCGGATGTCGCTTCTCAACCACCCGTATTAAAGCGAGGCCCTGATTATGTGGAATAGAAGAACACTATGGGTCGCAAAGCCATCCTTGCCTCCATGGCCCTCGGGGCCGTCGCACTTGCTGGAGCAACCGTAATCCCCGTGCCTGTGGGGTGCAACGTTTCTGCTTTTGCGCCGGTTGACCTAGCAGTTCTCAATTTCGCTCTACAGTTGGAGCTACTTGAGAGCCAGAGTTATTTGTACGCATTAAACGGGGTGGGTCTGAACGCCTCCGACTTGGGTGTTGGTGGTGTGGCAGCAACGGGTGCATACAAGGCAAACCTCTCACCCGCGGTGCACGCCTTTGCCACGGAGCTTGCCAACACTGAGGTTGCGCACGTTAAGTTCCTGCGCTCCGTGCTTGGTGCCTGCGCCGTCCCAGCACCACCCATCGATCTGTCGGTAACAACATTTTCCACGCTTGCCAATGCGGCCACCGGACAGACCACCAACGCGCTGAACCTCAACCCCGCTCACGGCGACCTCGCGTTTCTCATGTCTGCGTTCATCTACGAAGATGTTGGTGTGACGGCCTACGGCTACGCCCTTCCTTTGATTTCCAATGCTCTTGTCGGACCTACCTCCGGTATCATGGCGGCCGAGGCGTACCACGCTGGCGCGGTTCGTGCTCTGCTTCTGACCCAGCCTAACATCACGCACGTCCTGGGCGCCGCGTACTCCACTCCGCAAATCACGGCCGCAATTGCCGCACTCCGCACCACATTGACGAATGCCACTTCCGACGCCGGAATTTTGCCCCCAGGCACGAACTGTTTATTGCCTTTAATTTGTTTCTTTTGGTTTACTTACGCTATCTTTCTTGAGCAGGCGAGACCCTCATGGACGCATCGTACACGACGGTAGTTGCGCCTCTTAACGCGAATGGCTTGACGTATACCCGTTCGCCGGCCCAGGTGAAAAACATCGTGACGGCCGGAACGGGCGCTTCGCTTTTTTTTCCCAATGGATTCAACACGCTTGTAGGCTCCCCCTTTTAATGCAATTTCATTATTTATTACACCTCCTCAATCTCTGCCTTAGCAAGCACCCCCGACAGCGTAATCTTGTCCAACTTCCGCACTGTCACGCAGGCCTTGGTTGAGACGTTCACAACTGCCATGCAAGATGTCTGTGTGATGAAGACTTCGTAGACATTCCCCCGGTACGGCGAGTCGTCCGCCTCAAAGCGGACCAACAATATTTGGTGCTTGTTTGAGTCTTCAGTTCGTAAAAAAAACACACTTGGCTCCAGCACATTGTGCACCGCGTGCGAAATTGTTGTGTTCAGAACACGACGCCAATCGTAGGGACCGCGAATGACTGCTGTGTCAAGGTAAAGCATGTGAAACCCGTGTTTGTGTAGTTCAAGAGCTTTGCCGTAGTCATTTGCAACTTGGTCTATTGCCAAAGAATTAAAAAACGGTAAATCTTGGTAGTGTTGCTGTCCTTGTACTTCCAAGCATGTTTTGAGGCCCAAAAACAAAAAGTCCAGTTCGCGCATTCCAATAATCATACCTTGAAATTCGGTATGCCGCAACAAATAGTTTGTCGCTGAATGTATGTTGCGTTTCTCAACAACAAATCGTGCATCACAATATGTGTTGAGGTACTCTCGAACAATCAGTTCCGATGCACTACTCCCTTCAGGGCGAGCTCCATGTGTAAAATGATCAACCCGGCATTCGTAGATGTAGTTGTCGCGTACGCGCTGGAAAGAAATCTTTTTTTTTGACTTTATGCCAAGGTTGTTGTACTCCTCCGAAATAAGCCACAGGTCGTTCAGGTCTTGTTTGGAAATATAATCACCCAGCGTGAAACGCGGCGGACGGGCACCATGAAGTGCAAAGCTCCCAACGTGTACAGTGTAAATAAAACCGTCGGAAACACGGCGCAAGGGAATGACATTATGGCAGCCAGCAGTCAGTTGTTCATCTTCTGGATTCACAATCTCCCACTTGTCGTCAGGCGGTAAGCTATCAAGATGTGCAACAAGTAGACCATGTTTTGAAGGGCGTGCACCCTCAACAAAGTGGGAAAGTCTCACCGAATAAATGAAGCCATCACTGAGGCGGCGCATTTCGATCTGCTTGTTTACCCCACATGTAAGTTGGAAGTTGCATTTATCAACGGGTTCCCACTTGTCGTTTTCAGGAAGAGAGGCCAGGTGAACTGACAAAAACGGATGACTTTTGCGTATGGTTCTGCATTTTTTCACAGGTTTTTTTGGCGGCGACCTTTTTGGTGGCCGTCTCCCGCGAAGAACGAAGTTGCTTATGAGCACATTGTAAATGAAGCCATCATTGACTCGTTTTAGTTGAATTTTTTTACCACTTCCACATGTGCAGTTAAGATCTGCTTTGTCAAGCACCTCCCACTTGTCTTCGGGCGGAAGAGACGCCAAGTACACGGATAAGAGTGGGTGTTTTTTGCATGGCTCACGCATAAGATCCAAAAAACAAAGCAAAGCGAAAAAAATGCCAATGGCGCGCACAACCCACGCGCCTCACCGCGCGGCGCCACTCCAGCACGCATCAAAAGGCACGTGAAGTGTGGTGCATCAAAAGCAGGGTTTCAGCCGTTGTTTTTTAGCCCCCCTCCACAAAATATTAAAAAATCCCAAACTACTCATTTTTAGTCCGTCTTTTTACATCATCGATCCGAAGAGGTGCATCACAAGAGCGTTGCCATGTCAATTCTTGCATACTTTCTCCTGGTTACTTCCACGGGTTTTGGCAGCACGTTGTGCACCACTTTTGGTGATTGAGTCGGAAAGTCCTTGACCCGCCTCACGTCACATCGCGATGTGTACGACATCTTCCTGTTCAATTCGGAACTTGACATGCTTGACATTCGGTTGCACACATTGCGGCACGTGGTGACCAAGTTTGTCCTTATTGAGGCCAACCGCACTTTCACCGGCCAAACGCGCCGGATGGTGTATGCCGACTCAAAGGGGCGTTTCACCGAATTCCAGGACAAAATCGTGTACGTGAGCGTTGAAACAGAAGTGCCCAACGCCGCCGGTTTTTCGGACTCCGAGCGGCCTTGGAAGCAGGAAGCGTTTACTCGGCAGCGTGGAGTCGAGCTTGCTCTGTCGCTCATCAGCCCAAAGCCCGGCGATCTGGTGATGCTGACGGACCTTGACGAGATTGTCCGCCCCGAGCTTCTGGAAAACTTGAAAACGTGCACCGGTTACGAGAACCCGTCGGATATCACGCGCGTCAGTTTGACAATGAACTTATTCTACTACGCTTACAATTGTAGACACTCGATTGCCGACTTTTGGAAAGGCGTAAACGCAATAGTGTGGCCAACCTCTCCGCTTTCTCCAGAGCAAGTTGGCTCGATACGTAGCGGCGCTGGAGCGCAAGCTGCACTAACCATCCGCCACGCAGGGTGGCATTGCTCCAGTTGTTTCCACACGCTAGCGGAGTTTCGTAACAAGTTCAACTCCTACTCACACACCGAGTACGGCAGTGAGCTCCGGTTTCACCAACGAGCTCATCTAGTGAACGCGGTGCGAAGATGCGTCGACTTTTTCGACAGACGTGACCAGACGTACGTCACTGTTGAACCGGACGCCCCGCCGTACATGTTGGCACACGCGGACACGCTCGATTGGATGCTTGAGCGCCGGGGTCCGTCTGCTGGTTTTAAAGATTATTATTCAAAGTGAAGCTCCTCCTTGGAGGTCACACACTCTGCCCCGCATACACTGCCGCGAGAATGAATGGCAACCCTGCGCCCAAGCACAAGACTGTGATTGTGATCAGCTGCAACGCCAACACTGATGCTGCCCATCGTATGACTGGCACGTCATCCAGTAACACCCGGGTCTTGCCTGGCGGACCAACGTGACATCTGGGGATCACTGCGTGCGCGCGAGCCCGAGGCGGTGGGGGTTTGAGAG
This sequence comes from Polaromonas sp., assembly GCA_043749005.1. Classification (GTDB taxonomy): domain Bacteria; phylum Pseudomonadota; class Gammaproteobacteria; order Burkholderiales; family Burkholderiaceae_C; genus Polaromonas. The sequence goes on from JAYVEE010000301.1 coordinate 6,747, forward strand.
CTAACGCGGCTGCGACATGTGTCCACATCTTTTGCTTTGTCATTACATTGTACCTTCTCCATCGTTTTTATACTGTGATGGATATACCGATGGATAACCTTGCCTTGGCGCGTGCCAACCATCACCCACGCGATGAACGCATCCGCTTTGACGTTGTTGAGCACAAATACTACATTGACGGGTGCAAGTACCCGTCGTCTGTCAGCGGCCTTATCCACGACGCGTTTCCGGCGTTTGATGGACCTTCAATTGTTGATCGGGGTTTCGAAAAGTGGAAGCGCGACAAGGAGAGCAGATACTGCCAACTCATCAAATATCTCCAAAACATTGTGGGATTCGACGACAACCAAGCAAAAGCGGAGATCCTTCTGAACTGGAGCACCGACGGAAACCTGGCGTCTACGGCGGGCACAAAAACGCACGAGCAGATTGAGTTCACCCTGAACTCCATTGCTGTGGATCAGTTGTCGAAGGAATTCCAGCAATACCTGCGGTGGCGTGCGACGCATCCCGGGTGGGAGCCGTATCGCACGGAGTGGTCTGTGTTTTCCGAGCCGGAACTCATCTGTGGGCAGATTGACAGTCTGTGGAAGGATGAAGACGGCAAATTCGTGATGGTTGATTGGAAGCGAGTTGCTGCCATGAAGAAGCAAGGCTTTCGAGACCAGATGGGGTTCCCGCCTTTCGAAAACTTGCCTGCAAGCAATTTTAACCACTACATTGTGCAACAGAACGTGTACACGTGGATGCTGGAACAGAACTACGGCATCCGCGTCGACCGTTGCTACCTGGTTCAAGTCCACCCGGACATCCCAGATTTTGAAGAACACCTCCTACCCAGAATCCAGAAAGCTGTGCGTGTTGCGATGGCCACGCGTCGCGAGAAGGTGCAGCGCGGGGAGCTGGTGGCCATTACGCAGTCTGAAGTACTGGCTTCCAAGAAACGCAAGGTTGACACAGGTCTGGGTTCTGAGGAGAAGGAGAGGCGCGATAAACTCATCAAATTTCACCAGTCTCGAAGCAATGCGCTCAAGCAGCTGTTTTAATCGTGTGCCGGATTTGGCATAAACAAGATTGCAAAGTTGTCCGTGGTTCTTTTTTATCCTATGATAAAATTGAAAAAAAATGGCACCGCCAATCCCAATCTAATTTGGCGTAAAAATGGCCGGCGAAAAATCAAAGAGTTCAATGCTTTATTATATATTCGACGAGAATTCGAAGCATAAGAACAATTCAGTACTACCTATTTTCACAATTTGATAATTATGCACAAGCGCGCACAAGATGACACCTCTGGTATGAAAAGATTCAAATATAAGACGCCAAAAACCTATGCGTTTGGACAACTTACGGACACTCAACGGAAATTTGAGAAGGAAGCAGCAGAGTCTCACTCACGATGGGAAAAAGCTTATGCTCTGGGTTCCTTGCCTTTAGGGCCATTAACCCAGCTGTTTTTGGAGGCGGACCCTCCGCGCTCCTGGAATCTTGCCAAAAACAGAAACTGTGTTCTTGTTGATGGCAAACCTCGAATTTTCGAGACCTGTGCTGGAGAGTGCAGGAGAGTTTTGGAGATCACATCCAAAAACTTTCAAATTGACTGTACAGACCGCCCCGCTGGACTAGAGATTGTTCGAAACGGCCCAACATACCAATGCAGGAAATGTGCTGCATTATACAGCAAAACAAATCGAGTTGGAGTCAATGAGTTTATACGGTCATTACTAAAAAGACCACAGTACAAGTTACTGACAAAGGCCTGGTTTGAGGAACGGAGCATTTTGCAAAATGGTAGATGTTTGATTGACAATTCTCTTCTTGTTTTGGAAAAAAACCGGATGCACAAAGCAAGCATCCAAAACTTTAAAACTGGATTTGAACACGTGCCAGAACATTGTGGCTTGATTTGCGCAGAGTTCAACGTTCCAGAGCACAAGGCCGTGTCAAACCTGGTTGAAACATACAAGGTATTTTTTTCCAAATTTTTGGATGAACTCAAACACCCTACGGATACAAGCGATTTGATCGGTCGTTTAATTGTATGGTGGCAAAATACTCCACGACAAAATGGCGTCACCGCGGATTGGGGACGACGAGAAAACGGCAAACAAATTATGAATCCCGAATTTTCGGCACAGCGTAACAAATTGGACCTCAAGTCAATAATTGCAGCAACAATTGCAAGGCACAAGATAACTGATTGTCAGAGCAAGCGCGACCCTGCAATGGCGGGTGTTGTACTTTCATCAGAACAATTCTTTGACAAGCTGATTAGCCAAAAAGGAAAGTGTTTTTACACAGGCATTCCATTCAGCGTGGCGCGAGATACTTGGAATTTTTGGAGCCTTGAGCGCATTAACAACAAATTAAACCACACGGACGCTAATACCGTTTTGGTTCTGCGCATCTTCAACACGCCACCCGGACTTTCGCGCATCCGCCTTTTGGAAGCTTTGTTGTCGCAAATTCACGTGCCTATTAGTTTGGATGACAAAGTAATCATTCATGCTGAGATCCAAAAAAATGCAATGCAAAAATCATAAAATTTTGTTAACTTGGCTTATTCGAAATATTTGTATTGCTGATTCTACTGCGGCTTCTGCACCAAGAGGATCCAAAAGTACATCCCAGGAGCGGCGCGTTCGAGGGCAATGCCAATAACACGCTTGTCTCCACCCTCGTAGCTCTCCCCGATCGGCGTGGTCTCGAAAGCCGCCTTGCGGTCGCGAGGCGACAGGTTCCAGCACACCACGGCGCCCTGGTCGATCCCAAGCAAACCGGTGTTTTTGATGCGCACGCGCCCGGACGTCTGCACCGCCACCAAGTCGCGGGTTCCGTTCTCCTTCTCATCGTAGTTGACGGCAGTGAGCGCGACGCCTACAAATACGAGCGAGTCGCGCAGTCGCCGTGAGTCGGTGCCCACGGTGTCAAGACCAAGGGGCGAGGCAAACACTCTCACATCCTTCTGCGCCTCCTGGTTCGTGCGAGCATCCACGGCGGCGGATGCAAAGAGAAGTTGGTTCGGCGCAAGCGACAGAGACACTGGGCTCAGCGCGGATGGCTTGACACACGCAAGCGCATCACACCACCGGCGGTGCAGCCGCGCGGACTTGCACCACGGTTGCATGGTGAACAAGGCGGCAAAAAAACGGTGTGGCGCCGTTTAGTTTGTGACAAGCGCCACTTTGGTACCACTTTTTCTCTTCTGTCATCTTTGGCCAAAAAAAATCCACCTCGACCAAAAAAAATTTTGGCCAAAGATGACAGAAGAGACTTTTTTTAATTTTAATTTTTGTTCTGACACAAAATCATCAAGTCGCTCCTTGTCGTCTCTGCCTTCTGAAGAAACCCCCTTTCTCCTTCTAAGGCTCCTTCTCGTCGCGTTCCTACATCCCGCACGGTGCGTCTACCACGCAACAAAAGCATCCACCTGCAACTTTTGCTCTGGTCCGCTGGCGCCGCTCGCGCACGCTCGCAACACGCTCGGGCTTTGCGGATGCAGCACGGAG
>JAYVEE010000302.1:0-3111 GCA_043749005.1 Polaromonas sp.
AATAGCCTCTAAAAGTCGACCCCGTCCACTCCCACACATTACCCCACAAAAACCCGCGCCTGGCGGCTGTATGGGCAGCTACTTCCCACTCAACTTCAAACGGGAGGCGTCGACCGGCCCAACGGCACCAGGCATCGGCCTCGTACCAGCACATGTGCATGGCGGGCTGGGTGCCGTGCATGCGTCTGGCTGTACCAAAGCGGGTTTGCATGACTGCACCGCTGGCAACGCCGATCTGGTCTACATAGCGCGGAGCGCGTCGGCCTTCGCTGATGGCGGTACTTTGCAGCCACTGCCAGCCTTCGGCGCTCCAGAGCTCCTGTCGGTCATAGCCGTCATCGTCTACAAATTCGACGTACTGCGACCACGTTACAGGCTGTGCGTCGATTTCAAACTCTGGCACTTCAACCCGATGCTGTGGCCTTTCGTTGTCAAAAGAAAATCCTTCAGCTTCGGCAGTTCCCAATTGCCATGCGCAGGCAGGTATCAGCACTGGCTCGCGCAACGTCATGGGCGCAGGGGTAAAGCCCTGCACCATGTTTTTGTCAAAGGCAATGCCAAGAGTTTGCGCCATATAAACCAGTGCTTCGCTGTGCATGTCTTCATGAAACAGACACAGGCGGTAAAAATACAGGGCATCGTCGCTACTACTGGCTTTTTCAAGCAAATCCAGCGTGCTCTCCAGCGTGTCGAGCAAATAGGCCCGAATGTTGTTTACGTCAGGTAAATCAAGCGCCCAGCGGCTGGCGTGAACAACATGGGTGCTGTCCCACCAACGGTCCGCATTCGGCTCAATACTGGCCAGTCGGGTGTGGTCAGGCTGGCATCGTGTGCCGAGCGAACGCTGCATGTTGCGGCCAATCCACCATTCCTGAAACCAGCCAATATGGCCCAGCTCCCACAACGGCGGATTGACGGTTAGCGCCCGAGGCACGACATAACTAATATTCTCAAGTGCATTTTGATACTGGGCAAAAAGGTGCAGCGTATGGTTGCGCGCATCCATCAAGGCGAGTGCCAATAGCTCCTTACCACCGCTGCGTATCAGTGGCGAATCAATCTGACCTGCGGTGCTGGTGGCCGTGGCAAAATTGGGGATAAAAGGTGTCCTGCTTGAAGTCAAAAATAGTCCTAATCAGCCCGGCTGCAGCAGAGGCCAACAATGGCAACTGGCACACAGCTTACCGCTGGGCAAAATTTCTATCGGGTTATTGTGACATTGCGATCAAACAGGGCTGGGACAGCACCCATACGGATCCAGTAGCAATGATTGCGCTCCATGCGCGGCGCTCAGCAGCATCAATTCACGCCTGGGCCGCGCAGCATCCCGACAGGCCGCTGATCGTTGTTCTCACGGGAACAGATTTGTATCGGGACATTGAACTGGACGCCAATGCCAGGCAGTCCCTGCATTTGGCAACCCACCTGGTTGTGCTGCAGGAAGCAGGTGTGACTATTTTGCCGAAAGAGTTGCAATTCAAAGCCCGCGTGATATTTCAATCTGCACCGCGACTTAAACCTGCTGTTAAATCTACCAAGCGCTTTACCGCACTGATGGTGGGCCATTTGCGGGATGAGAAAGACCCGCTGACTTTCATGAATGCGGCCAGACTGTGTGACTTACGGAACATTTACTTCGAGCAGATCGGTGACGGTCTGGACTCCGCATTGGCTAATGCCGCGAAACTGACGGCTGTTGATCAACCCAACTACAACTGGCTGGGCGGGCTGCCCCGAGCGCAGACGCGCCAATGCATCAAACGCGCGCATGTGCTGGTGAACAGCTCGATCATGGAAGGCGGCGCACACGTCGTTCTTGAAGCCGTGCAGTCTGGCACGCCCGTGCTGGCATCGCATATCAGCGGAAACGTGGGCATGCTGGGCCCTCACTACTGCGGCTATTTTGACGTGGGAGACGCCGCGGCGCTTGCATCGCTGGTCAAACGCTGTGCCGCTGATCGCACATTTTTGCTCCATTTACAAAGCCAGTGCGCATTGCGGGCTGAATTATTTGAGCCTGCCCTTGAAAAACGCCTTGTTTTAAACTTGGTCGTATCTGCACTGAAAGAAACTCATGAACGCGCCTGACGAACTCACGACAGCCCCGCGCCTGACCAGCCTGTCACACGGCGGCGGTTGCGGCTGCAAAATTGCACCTGGTGTACTGAGTGAAATTCTTAAAAATTCCAGCAATCTGCCGATCCCGCCCGAATTGCTGGTCGGTATTGAAACCGCCGACGACGCAGCGGTGTACTTGCTGAACGAAAACCAGGCGCTGATCGCCACCACCGACTTTTTTATGCCAATCGTCGATGACCCGTATGACTTTGGCCGCATCGCTGCAACGAACGCCATCAGCGACGTGTATGCCATGGGCGGTACTCCCATCATGGCCTTGGGTTTGGTGGGCATGCCAATCAATGTGCTGCCGCTTGAAACCATAGGCGCAATTTTGCGTGGTGGCCAAGACGTCTGCCGCGATGCGGGCATTCCAATTGCCGGTGGCCACACGATTGATTCTGTCGAGCCGATTTATGGCCTGGTGGTGCTGGGCCTGGTACATCCGTCACGCGTGAAAAAAAACTCAGGCGCAAAAGTCGGCGATGTACTGGTCATGAGCAAGCCGTTGGGCGTGGGCATTTTGTCAGCTGCGCTGAAAAAGGAAATGCTGCCGCCCGCTGGTTATGCCAAGATGATTGAAGTGACTACGCAACTCAACAAACCCGGCATTGCTTTGGCCGCATTGGATGGCGTACATGCGCTCACCGACATCACAGGCTTTGGCCTGGCTGGCCACACACTTGAGCTGGCGCGCGGCGCAAAAGTACAAATACGCCTGGACTGGTCGCGGATGCCGCTGATTGCTGGCGTGCGCGAACTTGCTGCCCAAGGCTGCGTGACAGGCGCATCAGGCCGCAACTGGGAAAGCTATGGCAACGAAGTGACGCTACCGGATGTATTTCCTGAAGCTGACAAGGCGCTGCTGAGTGACCCACAAACATCCGGTGGCCTGCTGGTATCTTGCAGTCCTGATATGGCCGCCCGGGTTTTGGAAATTTTTCATTCACAAGGGTTTCCGGAAGCCGCTGTGATTGGTGAAGTGGCTGCTGG
>JAYVEE010000303.1:0-3108 GCA_043749005.1 Polaromonas sp.
TTTTTGCGTGTCATATCCGACAAATTCAACACGCTCGGGGTTGTCTCGCACAGCGTTCAGCATGCGGCCCAGCGGGGTTCGGGTGAAGGCAAACATCAGCGCCGTACAAATAATGGTGTACACCGCAATCAGGTAGTACAGCTGGATTTGCGGACCATAAGTAATGCCCATGGGTTTGGAGCCCGTGACGCGGTTGCCAGATATGCCGCCTTCCCCGCCAAAAAATTCGGGAAACATTAGCGACATCGCCCAGATCAGTTCACCCACGCCGAGGGTAATCATGGCAAAGGTCGTGCCTGATTTTTTGGTCGTGACCCAGCCTAGCAGCACTGCAACCAGCATACTGGCGATACCGCCAACAATGGGTATCAGACTCACGGGCAACGGCAGTGCGCCTTTGGTGATCAGGTTTAGCGTGTGAATTGCCAAAAACGACCCCATGCCCGAATACACGGCATGACCAAAACTGAGCATGCCGCCGTGACCCAGCAAAATGTTGTAGCTCAGGCAGACAATGATGCCAATGCCCATCTGGCTCAGGATGGTGTGGCTCAAACTGTTGGTAAAAATCAGTGGCGCAACCGCCATGACCAGCGCAAACAACGACCACACCACAAACCGCCCGACATTCAGGGGCTTGAATTCATAAAACTGCTTGTTCATAAATCAGCCCTCACGCGTGCCAAGCAAGCCCTTGGGCCTGAAGATCAGCATCAACACCAGCAGCAGATACGGCAAAATCGGCGCAACCTGACTGATTTTGAGCTTTAGCACTGCATACCCAAAGGTTTCTGGAGTGACCATCACGCCTAGCATTTTTACGGCGGACATCAGCGAGCCGTCCATGGCCACCGCGAAAGTTTGCAGCAAGCCAATCAGAAGTGACGCCAGAAAAGCCCCGGCCAGCGAACCCATGCCGCCGACCACAACCACCACAAAAATAACCGACCCAACCGTAGCAGCCATGCCAGGTTCAGTCACAAAAGCGTTGCCGCCAATCACGCCTGCCAGCCCGGCCAAAGCCGCGCCACCGCCAAACACCAGCATGAACACACGGGGCACATTGTGGCCAAGCGCCTCAGCCGTTTCGGGATGCGTCAGCGCGGCCTGAATGACCAGGCCGATGCGCGTGCGTGTCAGCAGCAGCCATACGGCGATCAGCATCAGCACAGCTACCAGCATCATGAAGCCCCGGTACATGGGAAATTGCGTCCCGAAAATGGTGAACAATGGGCCATCCAGGGCGGCGGGAACCCGGTAGTCCACCGAGCTTCGGCCCCACACCAGTTGCACCAGTTCCAGCAGGATATAGCTCAGGCCAAAGGTTATCAGCAGCTCAGGGACATGGCCAAACTTGTGGACTCGGCGCAGGCAATACTTTTCAAAACCCGCGCCCAGCAAGCCGACGACCAACGGAGCAATCAGCAAGGCCCACCAAAAACCAACAAAAACCGTCACGCTGTAGGCAACGTAAGCACCCAGCATGTAAAAAGAGGCGTGCGCAAAATTCAGAACCCCCATCATGCTGAAGATCAGCGTCAGGCCGGAACTGAGCATGAATAGCAGCAAGCCATAGCTCATGCCGTTAAGCAACGAGACGGTAAAGAACTCGATAAAGGCGGGGCTGAGGCCTAGTGATGTTAAAAATTCAAGCATGGATCAATCGGATGAAGCCAAAAATAAACGCCTTGGCAACGACATGGCTGCCAGGCGTTTTTCAGATCAAATCGCGCCAGATCAGCCTGGGCGCTTCATCTGGCAGCTGGTCGGAGTGCTGGCTACATACGATTCAATGTACTTGACAGGGGCAAAGGTATAGCCGGTTTTCTCAACGCTGTAAGCGTTTTTCTTGTCGACTTTTTGCCATTTGGAAATGTACAAACCCTGCTGCATCTGATGGTCGGATTTGCGCATCGTTGAGTCACCATTAAAGCCCTTGAATTCCAGGCCGCTCATGGCCGCTGCAACCTTGACCGGGTCGGTTGATTTGGCTTTGGCCATGGCCTCGCTCATCAAAATCATGCCGTTGTAGATCGAGAAGGTGTAAAAATCATCACCAAATTTCTTTTGAAAGTCATTTGTAAGCTTGCCCATCACGCCGCTGTAGTTGGAGTGTGCATAAGAAATTTGATAGACCTCCCCCTCGCCTCCAGTGGCCAGTACCGTGGGTGTGCCGGACACAGCTGCGTAATAGGTGTACAGCGGGAGCTTCATACCGGCGTCATTCAGTGCCTTGACGAACAGGGTCAAGTCTGCTCCCCAGTTGCCGGTGACGATGGTGTCAGCACCAGACTGCTTGATTTTGGCGACGTACGGGGCAAAGTCCTTGACTTGGCCCAAAGGCACTAGATCGTCACCCACGATGGATGAATCAGGCCGCTTGCGCGCCATGCCTTCCTTAAAATATTTGGCAACCTGTTGGCCGTGTGAGTAGTTCTGGTTCAGCAAATAGACTTTTTTAACCTTAGGCTGGTCTTTCATGAAGCTGGTCAAGGCTTCCATTTTTTGCGAGGTGTCTGCGTCTAGGCGGAAGTGCCAATAGTTGCACTTCTCGTTGGTCAGCGCTGGATCTACAGCAGCGTAGTTCAGGTACACCACTTCCTTGCCCGGGTTACGTTCGTTGTGCTTGGCCACCGCGTCGCTCAGGGCCAATGCAGCGCCCGAACCATTGCCCTGCGTGATGTAACGAAATCCTTGGTCAACCGCAGCTTTAAAAGTGTTCAATGCTTCTTGCGGCGAACCCTTGCTGTCCATGCCGACGATTTCAAATTTGACGCCAGCCGAATTTTTGCTGCCGTTAAGGTTTTCAGCCAGAAACTGCCATGTCTTCAGCTGGTTTTGACCCACGTTGCCGAAGGGACCCGACAAGCCCTCAATCAAGGCTATTTTGACGGTTTCGCCTTTTTGTGCGAATACCGCGCCTGAACATACCAGCACTGCGGTTGCAGCAATTAGCTTGAGGGAATATTTCATGGTTTTGTCTCAGTTATTTAAAAATTACACAAACAGAAGGGTACAAGTATTTCCAGCCTTTGACGCTAGGGATTGCCCTCGGGCATGCCGTTGAATACGCCTTGACTATCGCTCAAGCGACAGCTTTGTTTTGTC
>JAYVEE010000304.1:0-3108 GCA_043749005.1 Polaromonas sp.
AACGACAGTGGTGGCAGTAAAAGCAAAGTCAGTACAGGTTTAAGGCTCCCCAATTCCATGGTTATTACCGTAATCACTATTATTTTAGTAGCGACTCACACCGTTATTTATTGGTTCAGAGCACTAAATGATATTCAAAAAAGGGCTAAACATGCCCTGTAATGACTTTTAAATCAGTAAAAAGCCTGCAAGCCAGTCTGTGCACGACCCAAAATCAGCGCATGCACATCGTGCGTGCCTTCATAGGTGTTCACGGTTTCCAGATTGATCATGTGGCGAATTACGTGGTATTCGTCATGAATGCCGTTGCCGCCGTGCATGTCGCGCGCCATGCGGGCCACGTCCAGCGCCTTGCCGCAGCTGTTGCGTTTGATCAGACTGATCATCTCTGGCACGTCTTTGCCTTCGTCCATCAGGCGGCCAACGCGCAGGCAGCCTTGCAGGCCGAGCGCGATTTCAGTTTGCATGTCAGCGAGTTTTTTCTGAATCAACTGGTTTTGCGCCAGTGGACGGCCAAACTGCACCCGGTCCATCGTGTACTGGCGGGCGCGATGCCAGCAGTCTTCAGCCGCGCCAAGTGCTCCCCAGGCAATGCCGTAGCGCGCCTTGTTCAGGCAGCCAAATGGGCCTTTGAGGCCACTCACATTGGGCAGCAGGTTGGCTTCAGGTACAAACACGCCGTCCATCACGATTTCACCCGTGATAGATGCGCGCAAACTCATCTTGCCTTCGATTTTGGGCGCGGTCAGGCCTTTCATGCCTTTTTCAAGAATGAAGCCGCGAATGCTTTCCTGGCCACCGGTGTTGCCATCCGGATCCGTCAGTTTGGCCCAGACCACAAACACATCGGCAATCGGTGAATTGGTGATCCACATTTTTGCGCCGTTCATGATGAAGCCGGGGACCCCATCCTGGGTAGCAGGCTTGGCGCGGCTCAGCATGCTGGCCGGGTCAGAGCCGTGATTCGGCTCGGTCAAGCCAAAGCAACCGACCCATTCGCCCGTCGCCAGTTTGGGCAGGTATTTTTGCTTTTGCGCCTCGTTGCCGTAAGCATTGATCGGGTGCATGACCAGTGACGACTGCACACTGATAGCGCTGCGGTAACCACTGTCAACCCGCTCGACCTCACGCGCAATCAACCCATAGGCAACATAACTCAAACCGGCGCAGCCATAGCCTTCAATGGTGGAGCCTAAAAATCCCATGGCGCCCGCTTCATTCATGATCTCTCGATCAAACTTTTCATGCCGCGCAGCCATCAGCACACGGGTTTGCAGCTTGTCCTGGCAAAACTGGTGGGCGGCTTCCTGTATGGCACGTTCATCGTCGCTGAGCTGTTCCTCCAGCATGAAAGGGTCTTCCCATTTGAATCTGGCTTTTACGTTGGTTTTCATGAAGAATGTATCCTTTGGAGTAGTCTCAAAAATGCTTCAGACTTAAAGTGTATCGGGCAGCCAGCAAGTCGTTCAGTGCAACCCCAACCATACAACACATCAGGAAACAAGTTTATGAGTCAAGTACAAACCATCACACTCGGCGGCGGCTGCTTTTGGTGCACTGAGGCGGTTTTCGTCAAAGTGCGTGGCATCACTGACGTGGAGTCGGGCTACAGCAACGGTCAGGTCAATCGTCCCAGCTATGAAGATGTTTGTTCCGGCCGCACCGGCTGCAACGAGGTCGTCAAGCTTGATTTCGACCGTGAACAGATATCGTTGAACCAGATCCTCGAAATCTTTTTTGTCGTTCACGACGCCACCACCCTGAACCGCCAGGGTAACGACAGCGGCACGCAGTACCGCAGCGGTATCTACTATTCAAACGACGAGCAAAAACAAGTCGCCAACGACATGATTCGCCTGATGAGCCAGGACAAGCTTTTCGGCAGCCCCATCGTGACCGAAGTAACGCCGTTGGCCAATTACTGGCCTGCCGAGGCGTATCACCAAGACTATTTTGAGAATAACCCGAATCAGGGCTATTGCGTGGCGGTAGCGGGGCCGAAAGTGGCCAAGTTTCGCAAGACGTTTGCTTCGTTGGTGAAGGATTGACGCTACAAGTTTAGAAGCTGCTCGCGCATGTATTATTTGGCTTGGGGATCAAATTGGCACGTGAAAATCGCTAAAAATTGAGTTTTACGATTTTCTTGACCCTAAAAATTGATCTTTGCAGCAGCTTTTCTGTTGCGATGACTTGCAGGGACCTAGAAAGCAGTCAAAATTACATCTATGGTGACCCGAATTCAAATTTCAGAGCTTGCGTGGTTTGACGCTCGTTTTATTGCAGCAATCTATCAAAAGCTGGCGAGTGAAAGTCACACTTTCTTTGGGCGAAGCCGCCACGTTATAGCGCAGGGTTTGCGGTATATATTGAGTTAGGGTTCAAGAAGATGCCTCTCACAATCTATGGAATTAACGACTACCCTCACGACTTTCTGGTTACGAAAGTTGGTGCGCCACTTAGCAATGTGCGTTCCTTTTGGACTTCGGACGTAGGATCGAAAAAGTGCGTTGGCTGCTTGCTCAAAACTCGTGGATCGGCTTTACGGTCGGCTTAATCGTCCCAGTGGTTCATCTGAGCGAGAACAAGGGAAAGTTTGTAATCGGATTAAACCGGGGCGAACCCTACTTTGCCGACATTCCCAAGTTGTGGACACAGCACGCTGGCGCAAGCAGTTCGCGCACCGTCACTGAAGCTGATGGGCTTGAACTTGTCGCAAACTTTGGCAGGCACTTTCCCAATGATTGTTTGTAGTAAGAATCCCCCTTACAAGTTGCTCAAGAACCGACGCGCCGAAAGACGGTGCGTGGCTTAACAACGGCGTTAAGCAGCGAGATAACAACAAACTGATTTTGCAAGATTTATAACAACCATCTCATATTGATAAGGAAGAACAAATGTCTAAAGCTTATTGGGTCAGCACGTATCGTGCGGTGAAGAATGCCGAAAAGATGGCCGCTTACGCGCAGCTTGCAGGCCCTGCACTTACTGCGGCAGGTGGTCGATTCCTGGCACGTGGTATGCCGTCAATAACCTATGAACTCGGGTTGAAGGAGCGCACAGTCTTGATCGACTTTGACAGTGTTGAGCAAGCCACTGCCGCACACGACA
>JAYVEE010000305.1:0-3098 GCA_043749005.1 Polaromonas sp.
GCATAGCTGTTCAATGAATGAACGACATCTTCCGTTTGAGCAAGCGCGCTGCCTACGACCTCACTGAGCGCGATGAACTGAGGCTCAATATGCGACTGGTTCAGCAGAGCGCTCTGTGCCCGTCCCAGCAGGCTGGTTGCGTTTTGGTCCGATTCGGCCAACGCATCCAGAGCTGCCTGCACAGCGTCGCGTAAGGTTTGTGCATTTGACAGGCGGCTGTGCTGTGCATTGAGTTCATTCCACTCGTCTGGTCCGGGTGCAAGCTTGTCCAGCTCGCCAATTTGCCAGGCCAAGCGCTCGCGTTCCCGCTGCAGGCTGTCTTGGGCGCCATGTGCATCAGCCAGCGCTTTTTGCGCCTGCCGCCAGTCGTGCCAAAGCAGGCCCAAGCGCTCAGTATTCAAACCACTGTAAGAGTCCAGCAGTCCGCGCACCGATTCTGGTCGCGTCAGGCTTTGCCAGGCGTGCTGACCATGAATATCAACCAGCTTGTCTGCAATTTCTTTGAGCTGTGATGCGGTTGCCGCGCTTCCGTTAATCCACGCGCGGCTTTTGCCCTGAATGTCTATCGTGCGCCGCAGCAGCAAAGAATCGTTGGCTGCAAAACCCGCCTGCTCCAACCATCCGTCAAGAGATGCCGGGCTGTCAAATTCAGCACTTATCTCACAGCGTTGGGCACCCTCACGCACCACACCCGCATCCGCGCGCGCGCCGAGTGCCAATTGCAGCGCATCAATCAATATTGACTTGCCCGCACCGGTTTCACCAGTCAAAACGGTAAAGCCTTGCGCCAAGTCAAGATCCAGCGCGTGGACGATCACAAAGTCGCGCAGCGAAATGCTTTTCAAGCTCATAAATTAATGGCTTTTAAGGTGTTCATACCGCGCCTTCGTTCCAGTGCAGCTTTTTACGCAGCGTGTCGAAGTAGCTCCAGCCTTCAGGGTGCAAAAATCGCATTTGATAGTCCGACCGTTTTACGATAATGCGGTCGCCCAGCATCAGGCTGGCCAGGGACTGCATGTCAAAGTTGGCGCTGGCGTCCCGGCCTGCTACTATTTCTATAGCAATTTCTCCGCTGTCTGAAAGGACGATTGGCCTGTTTGATAACGTGTGCGGTGCAATCGGCACCAAAATCCATCCCGCAATTGACGGATGCAGCAACGGCCCACCTGCCGACAATGCATAGGCAGTAGAGCCAGTAGGCGATGCAATGATCAAGCCATCAGCCCGCTGGTTCGCCACAAAACGTCCATCGACTTCAACTCGTAACTCGACCATGCCCGAAGTGGCGCCACGATTGACAACCACATCATTCATGGCCGTGGCTTTGAACACGCAGCGCCCATCGCGCATGACTTGTGCCTGCATCATCCAACGGCGGTCGTCTTCAAAATCGCCATGTAGCATCGGGCTTAAAACGCTTTGGTAGTCTTCAAATGCAATGTCGGTAATAAAGCCCAGCCGCCCTTGATTGATACCGATCAATGGCACACCAAACTTTGCCAGCACACGGCCAATGCCCAGCATGGTTCCATCACCGCCAACCACCAATGCCAAATCGCACTGTGCGCCGATGGCTGCAACATCCAGGATCGGATATTGCGTCATGCCGCTGTTGCTGGCGGTGTCTTTTTCAATGGCTACATCGCAGCCTTGGGCATTTAAAAACTGCGCAATGTTTTCCAGCGCTAAACGTGAGCCTTGCGCGTGGTATTTGCCAATTAGGGCTACATGTCGAAATTGCGACTTCATTTTCAAATTACATCACAAGATGCATGACAAGCTCCTTAGAATGGCAAGATGCTGGACGATCGTGCGAGACTGTTGTTAAAAGCCCTTGTTGAGCGCTACATTGCCGACGGCCAGCCAGTGGGTTCACGTACGCTGTCAAAGGCTTCAGGCTTGGAGCTATCGCCTGCGACCATTCGTAATGTGATGAGCGGCTTGGAGGAGCTTGGACTTATTGTCAGCCCACACACATCCGCAGGGCGCATCCCTACGGCGCTTGGGTATCGGCTATTTGTGGACACCATGCTTACCACGCAAACAGACCCGTTTTTGAATGCGTCCGGTCTCGGTGCGCAACGCTTGGCGCCTGACCAGCCGTTAAAGGTTTTAAGTAGTGCCGCGCACATGCTGTCCAGCCTGTCGCAGTTTGTCGGGGTGGTCATGGCACCCCGGAGGAGTTCGGTGTTCAGGCACATCGAGTTTTTGCGATTATCGGATCGCCGCTTTTTGGTCATCATCGTTTCGCCAGACGGTGATGTGCAAAACCGCGTTATTTTTACCGAGGCTGATTACACCCAGTCGCAACTTATCGAAGCTGCGAATTTTTTAAATTCGCACTATGCCGGAATGGCGATTGAAGAGGTGCGTGAACGACTGAAAAACGAAGTTGAGGCGCTACGAGGAGAAATTGCAACTTTGATGCAAACTGCTGTGCAGGTCAGCTCTGAAGCCATCGAATCAAGAGACGAGGTTGTCATTTCTGGGGAGCGAAATTTGCTCACGGTCAGCGACTTTTCAAGCGACATGGGCAACTTGCGCAAACTGTTTGATTTGTTTGAACAAAAGGCCCAGCTTATGAAGCTGCTTGACGTATCGAGCCGTGCTGAAGGCGTGCGTATATACATAGGAGGCGAAAGTCAGGTCATCCCATACCAGGAGCTTTCAGTCGTCACCGCCCCGTATGAAGTCGACGGCAAGGTTGTCGGCACACTGGGCGTAATAGGCCCCATGCGTATGCCATATGAAAAAATGATCCAGATTGTTGACATCACGTCCAAGCTGGTCAGCACCGCCCTCAGCCAAAGTAAGTAGCCACCGCAAGCAGGCACTTACAATAGCGCTTGGTTTGGGCCGTTAGCTCAGTTGGTTAGAGCAGAGGACTCATAATCCTTTGGTCCACAGTTCAAGTCTGTGACGGCCCACCATTTCACATGATTGAATAAGCTATACTTTATGGCTTCGCGGCTGTAGCTCAGTTGGATAGAGTACTTGGCTACGAACCAAGGGGTCGTGGGTTCAATTCCTGCCAGCCGCACCATAACAAAAGTGTTATAGAACAACAGCTTAGAGATCAAAAGTCTCTAGGCTGTTTT
>JAYVEE010000306.1:0-3096 GCA_043749005.1 Polaromonas sp.
AACGCAGTGTGGGTAACGCGCAGTGTTTGCAAAACGCTGTCGACCGTCACCGCGTCAATCGCTTGCCGCAGCGACATATGGATGCTGACCAGCACGATCTTTAGCTCGTCGTTAACCAGCATCATGCGTACCGGAACATCAGCCACCGCCTTGCCCAGAAATTTGGCTGCTTCAGCTTGCAGCATTTCAGTATGGCCGGGGAACTGGGCCACCCAGCCGCCGGCAGCGGCCAGCGCTTCCTTGTTGACAGGTGCAGTCACCATAGCGCCGGCTTGGCCATTGAGTACCGCGCGAGCCGCCCAGACAATGCAATCTGCTGCTGCCTTACCAGACAATCCATTCACTAGGCCAAAATGTAAGGGCGCAAGCAGCTCACATTTTTGTAGCACTGGAATGCAGTTGGGTGGTGATATGTCACTTGGTAGATTCAATTGCGCCACTGGCAGCGCCAGCGGCTTGGCTACCACGGCTGAAGCGCGGCGCATGGCGGCCACGTCGCCCACCACCACGCAACCCATTGAATCCGCTGGGTGATTGAGGAACGCTTTTGCAATAATCTCTGGGCCAATACCTGCCGCATCGCCCATGGTGATAAGAATGGGTTTAGCCATGACGCATGTCGTAAGCCGGACTGGCAGTTACAGGCAGGCGCAAACTATTCCATTGCGGCCAAATTTTCCAGGCGTCTTTGCCAGCGCAAAAGGTATAGGTCATCGCTGCACAGCTCACGCCGGATTATCAATATCAATAAACGCATGCACCAGCCCAAATTGGGCCGCCACATGCGCTGTCGCAGCAGGTGCACCATAGCGCTCCGACGCATGATGACCGCAGGCGATAAAGGCCACGTTCATTTCCCGCGCATAGTGCGCTTGGGGTTCTGAAATCTCTCCGGTGATGAAGGCATCAGCCCCGGCAGCAATTGCCGCTTCAAAATAGCCCTGAGCACCGCCCGTACACCACGCTATTTTTTTAATAGCTGATTGCGCCCGATCTACAAGTGTTACAGGCCGATTTAATACATTTTTGATGTGTTCTGAAAGTTCAAAAGCGCCATGGAAACTGCCACCATCGGTCTTAGCACCTAAAAAACCCAGATTTTGATCCCCAAAGCGCGATGTAGCTGTCAGCCCCAGCTGCAAACCCAATTGCGCGTTGTTGCCCAGCTCCGGATGCGCGTCCAGCGGCAGGTGGTACGCGTACAGATTGATGTCGTGCTGAAGCAGCAGCGCCAGTCGCTGCTTCATCCAGCCCGTCACTGCGCCCGATTGGCCGCGCCAGAACAGGCCGTGGTGAACAAAAATTGCATCGGCTTGCGCTTCTACAGCCGCTTCAATCAGCGCCAGGCTGGCGGTGACGCCCGAGACGATTTTGCGCACCTCTGCCTTGCCCTCAACCTGCAAGCCGTTCGGGCCATAGTCTTTAAAGCGCTCCGGTTGCAAAAGCGAATCAAAAGCCTGCAGCAGCGCAGCTCGGTTCAAGGCAAAAAACCTTCTACTGAAAAATAGCGTTCGCCGGTGTCATAGTTAAAACCCAGCACTGTGCTGCCAGCAGGGATCTCTGGGAGTTTTTGCGCAATTGCTGCCAGCGTGGCACCCGAAGAAATGCCGACCAACAAACCTTCTTCGCTGGCACTGCGGCGGGCAAAGTCTTTGGCCGCATCGCCGTCGACCTGAATCACACCATCCAGCAGATCCATATGCAAGTTGGCAGGTATAAAACCCGCGCCGATACCCTGAATCGGATGCGGCGATGGCTTGCCGCCGCTAATGACGGGCGATGCAGCAGGCTCAACTGCAAATACTTTGGTGTTCGGGAATTTGGCCTTCAGCACCTGCGCCACACCCGTCAAGTGACCACCTGTGCCAACGCCCGTGATCAGGTAGTCAATGCCGTTCGGAAAGTCTGCCAGTATTTCTTGCGCTGTGGTGTGCACATGCGCGTCGATGTTGGCCGGATTTTCGAACTGCTGCGGCATCCACGCATTCGGGGTTTGGGCTAGCAATTCCTTAGCCCGGGCGATTGCGCCGCTCATGCCTTTTTCACGCGGGGTCAAATCAAAACTCGCTCCGTAGGCCAGCATCAGGCGGCGGCGTTCAATGCTCATGCTCTCAGGCATCACCAACAGCAGCTTGTAACCCTTGACAGCCGCCACCACCGCAAGCCCTACACCGGTGTTGCCCGATGTCGGCTCAATGATGGTGGCGCCGGGTTTAAGCACGCCCGATAATTCAGCCGCCTCGATCATGGTCAGAGCTATTCGGTCTTTGATTGAACCACCAGGGTTGCTGCGCTCGGACTTGATGTAAATATGGTGGGTTTGGCAAGCCGCGCCAAAGATGCGGTTAGCGCGAATGTGCGGAGTATTGCCAATGGTGGCTAAGACGCTTTGGGCTTTCATTGAAGGCTCCTGAGGTTGGGGTTTTGATTATCGCTTTTTGATAGTTTGTACGTCATGAGACAAAATACGCCAAGATTGAAAACTCTCTGGTTTTAACAGCACCCATCCCAATATCTAATCACTGTTACTTTTTAGCCATTCCAACACCCGGCACATCATGCGTAAATTCTGGCTTTTGTTTTCTCAAACCGTCACCGTACTGGTAGCCGCATTTTTTGTGGTGGCCACACTCAAGCCGCAATGGATTGACCGCGGGCCCTTTTCCAGTTCAGTGGGCGCAATTTCGGTGATTCAAGCGCCGGCCAGCAACGGGCAGCGTAGTGCGGGCTCTGGAGGTGGTTTTAGCGCAGCTGCAAAAATAGCCTCAGCAGCAGTCGTCAGCATCAACACCAGCAAAGCCGCCGCCAAAAATCCGCATGCGGGTGACCCGTGGTTTAAATTCTTTTACGGTGATCAGGGCCGTGACGAACCGCAAGCGGGTCTGGGCAGCGGCGTCATCATCAGTGCCAGCGGCTACATATTGACCAACAACCACGTTGTTGAAGGCGCTGACGAGATTGAAGTAGTACTGCTCGACGCCCGCAAAGCCAAAGCCAAAGTAATTGGGACCGACCCCGAAACTGATCTGGCAATTCTTAAAATTGAGCTCGACAAACTGCCTGTGATTGTGCTCGGCAATTCTGACTCACTACAGG
>JAYVEE010000307.1:0-3092 GCA_043749005.1 Polaromonas sp.
TGCTTGCAACCGAGGTCAACGCTTTTGAGCGTGAATCAGCAATTCAACACTCTATTAATGTGTCCGAAATAACTTGACCACTATGCTTCGAACGTTCGGATCAACACGCTTTTTGGACCGGCGGTTCATGCGGGTACAGATCATGTGCCAATTGCCGAAATTCGTGGGCAATCCACGCCATTTGCACCCTTCCTCGATGACACACAAGATTGAGTTCAACACGTTCAGATTCACAAGATTGACATTACCCCGATGGATAGGCAAGAAGTGCTCGGCCCGAGCGAATTGGGACGGGTGATTTCTATGCCTGTCAGTGTGTCGCAACTACAAGACCAAAACAAGTAGTCTCAACACGCCCAAGCCAAAAAATCAATCAGCGCGTCTTTCGAGCCATGATTGCGCGAGCCGTGACCAGAAGGTTGCACCCAATGGAATTAGTTCATCATTAAAGTCGTAGCTCGGGTTATGGAGCACACAAGGTCCGTTGCCGTGGCCCATCTCGCGGTGCTGCCCATCACCATTTGAAATGAATACATAAGCACCAGGCATGACCTGCAACATGAAGGCAAAGTCTTCAGAGGCCATTGTGGGTTGCTGAGTCAGAACGTGATCGGCACCCACAATTTGCGTCATCACACTGCGCGCAAACTCACTTTCAGCCAGGCTATTGATGGTGGAAGGATACTTACGGCGAAATTCAAATTCGCAGCTCGCATCAAAAGCCGCACAAGTGTGCTCTGCCACGGTCCTCATTCGCATTTCAATCAGGTCGAGCAATTCGGGATTGAAGGTACGCACCGTGCCTTGCAGCACGCACGTATCGGGTACGACGTTTGTCGCCTCCCCGGCATGGATCATGGTGACAGAAATCACTCCGCCATCGATAGGTTTTTTGTTTCTGCTGATGATGGTCTGGAAACCCTGCACTAATTGACAGGCAATCGGTACTGGATCGATCCCGGTATTTGGCATGGCCGCATGGCTGCCCTTACCCCGAATGGTGACACGAAAGTCGTTCGAAGAAGCCATGACGGGACCAGCGCTAACTGCAAAAGTGCCCACTGGTGCACCGGGCCAGTTGTGCATTCCGAAAACCGCCTGCATTGGAAAGCGTTTAAAAAGGCCTTGTTCTATCATTACCCGGGCGCCGCCGCCGTCCTCCTCTGCAGGTTGAAAGATGAGATAGACCGTCCCATCAAAATCACGCGATGCAGAAAGATGATGTGCCGCGGAGAGAAGCATGGCCGTATGTCCATCATGCCCGCAGGCATGCATTTTCCCAGCCGCTTGACTGGCATGCGAAAAGGTGTTGAGCTCTTGCAAAGGTAATGCATCCATGTCGGCGCGCAAACCTATGGCGCGGCCACACGCACCGCCATCGCGGCCGTGGACAATGCCCACCACACCGGTTGTGGCCAGACCACGATGAATTGGGATCCCCCAAGCGGTCAGCCGATCTGCGACAAGATCGGCTGTACGCCGCTCGTCAAAACACAGCTCTGGGTGCGCATGAATATCGCGACGGATGGTGACCATCTGCGCTACTTCGGCAACGATGCTTTGAATAAGTTTCATGGAGTCCTACACTTTTTCTTAGGCAATTAAATCACCGTAACAGGAGCGCGACGCAGTACCCGAGCGCTGCGCCCAGCGCGGTACAAAATACGACCAGCCACGCAGGCACCGGCGCACCTAATCCGCCCCCCACAGGAAAATGCACAGCGGTCGGCGCGGCCACTACTGCCACACTCTTCACAGGAGTTGCACTTTCAGCTACAGCGCCCGCTGGGCGGATCTCGCCCGTCAACTGCCGCGTAAACGCTGCAAAGAAATCATCCGCATTCTTCTTCGCGACGCTCTGTACCAGCCGACCGCCAACGCTGGCGAGTTTGCCGCCGACTTCGGCTTGCGCTGTGTAGCGCAGCTGTGTTTCCTCATCGGCCACCCGCTCAAGCGCTACGCGCGCCGTCATTCGCGCAAATCCCGCGGCGCCTCCCTGCCCTCGCCCTGTCAGCGTGTAGCCGTTTGGAGCGTCCAGCTCGCTCAGCTCAACGGCGCCGCGAAAGGTCACGGAAATTGGCCCAACCTTGCTAGTGACAACAGCGCTGAACTCGGTGTCCGACAGCTTGTCCAGTTGGCTGCAACCGGCAATACTTGCCTGCAACACTGCTGGGTCGTTGAGAGCTTGCCACACTCGTTGCTGCCCAACAGGCAGGCGGTATTCACCACTGAATTCCATGGTCAGTCTCCCGCCGAATAAAGCTGGTACAAGGCCTGCGTGCCAAGCCGCCCCAGTCCCCTGCCGGCCAGTTCGTCATACAGCTTGCGGGCCAGTGTGACACCGGGCAAATCAAGCCCCATGTTGCAGGCCTCGGCCAGTGCAATGCCAAGGTCCTTTAGGAAATGCTCGACAAGAAAGCCGGGCACGAAGTCGCCTTTGGCAATGCGCGCGCCCATCACGTTTAGTTGAAAGCCGCCCGCCGCGCCGCCACCAATGCATTGAAGCAGCGCCGCTGAATCAAGGCCCGCCGCCTTGGCATACGCTAGCCCTTCACACACCCCCATGATGGTGGAGGCTATCACTATCTGGTTGCTCATCTTGGTGTGCTGTCCCGCACCCGAGCCGCCCATGTGGACGATGTTGGCACCCATGAGTTGCAGGATGGGCAGGGCCTTGTTAAAGGTCGATGCCTCACCGCCCACCATGACGGACAACTTGGCCTCACGCGCGCCCACGTCCCCTCCTGACACAGGCGCGTCCAGCGCCTGATGCCCGGCCTTGACGGCTTCCGCCGCCAGCCGTTTGGCAAGGGCCGGGCTGGATGTCGTCATGTCGATCAACAAGGCGTTGCGCGCATGGGCGATCAGCCCTTCAGCGCCCAGCCAGACTTGCTCCACATCGCTGGGGTAACCGACCATGGTGATGATCACGTCCGACTGCTGCGCCACTTGCGCGGGCGTAACGCACTCGGTGGCGCCTTTCGCAACGAGCGTAGCGGCCTTGTCAGCGCTTCGGTTGAACACGGCGAGTGGATGGCCAGCGGTCAGCAAGTGACCCGCCATGCTCTGGCCCATGATGCCCAAGCCGATGA
>JAYVEE010000308.1:0-3084 GCA_043749005.1 Polaromonas sp.
TTTGCGCAAAAAACACAGCTGCTGGTTTACACCGCGCTTGAAACCGACCAGCTCAAGGCTTACCAGGAAGGCTTCAACAGAGTCAATCCGGACATCGAGATCAAGTGGGTGCGCGACTCGACAGGCGTGATCACTGCCAAATTGCTGGCTGAAAAGTCAAACCCTCAAGCCGATGCCGTGATGGGTGTGGCCGCTTCCAGCCTCGCGCTACTTGACAAACAGGGCATGCTGGAGCCGTATGCACCGCTGAATCTTGACGCCATCATGATGAAATACCGGGACACGAAAAAAGTGCCCGCCTGGTTTGGTATGGACGTGTGGGGGGCGACCGTCTGCTTCAATACTGTTGAGGCTCAAAAAAGGAATATCCCCAAGCCAGAAAGCTGGCAAGACATGACCAGGCCAGTCTACAAAGGCCAGATCGTTATGCCCAATCCGGCATCCAGCGGCACTGGCTATTTTGACGTGACGGCGTGGCTCACCCTGTTCGGTGACAACAACGGCAAAGGCGGCGGCTGGAAGTTTATGGACGGCTTGCACGAAAACATTGCCCAGTACACCCACTCGGGCTCCAAGCCGTGCAACATGGCGGCAGCTGGCGAGTTTGTCATGGGTATCTCGTTTGAATACCGTGGCAACGCCAACAAGGCCAAGGGCGCACCGATTGATTTGATCTTCCCGAAGGAAGGCCTGGGCTGGGATCTGGAAGCGTTTGCCATTCACAAAGGTACGAAAAAACTTGACGCTGCCAAAAAACTGGCCGACTGGGCATCAAGCAAAGACGCCATGATTTTGTACGGCAAAAACTTTGCGATTACCGCACAGCCTGGCTTGGCCTCAGCGCTGCCGAATATCCCTAAAGAATACGAAACGCGACTGGTCAAAATGGACTTCAATGTGGCTGCTGAAAACCGTGAGCGTGTTTTGGCTGAATGGACAAAACGCTACAACTCCAAATCTGAAAAGAGGTAACGCCTGTTGCGAATGAGTTCGGATTTGTTTCTCACCCTACGCCAAATTCGTAAAGAATTTGGCGCTTTCACAGCGCTGCAGGACATCAACCTGGACATTCGCAAAGGTGAGTTTGTCTGCTTTCTTGGCCCATCAGGATGCGGTAAAACCACGCTGCTCCGCATCATTGCCGGGCTGGATGTGCAGACGGCGGGTGAGGTGTATCAAAACGGCCAAGACATTTCTTGCTTGCCACCTGCGCTGCGCGACTACGGCATCGTGTTTCAAAGTTATGCACTCTTCCCGAATTTGAGTGTGGCTGATAACGTGTCGTATGGCCTCGTCAACCGCAAGACACCCAAGGCCGAAGCATTGAAGCGGGTCACAGAACTGGTCAAACTAGTCGGGTTGCCAGGCAGTGAAAACAAGTATCCCAGCCAGCTCTCCGGAGGCCAGCAGCAGCGTATAGCACTGGCGCGCGCACTCGCCACCTCACCTGGTTTGTTGTTGCTGGATGAGCCGCTGTCAGCGCTTGACGCCCTGGAGCGGGTGCGCTTGCGGCAAGAAATTCGCACGCTGCAACAAAAGCTGGGTGTGACCACCATCATGGTCACGCATGACCAGGAAGAAGCGCTCAGCGTTGCTGACCGCATCGTGGTGATGAACCACGGCGTGATTGAACAGGTAGGTTCGCCCATGGAGATTTACCGCGAGCCCGCTTCGCCTTTTGTGGCTGACTTTGTCGGCAAGGTCAATGTGCTGGCAGCTCGCGTCACGGCGGGCGAGCTGTGCTTTGGCAGCCTGTGCCTGCCATGCAGCGGTGCTGACCGCGACGTAAAAATTTACCTGCGCCCCGAAGACGTGCTGGCTCGGCCAATTGCCGAAGGTGATGCCCATGTGTTTGATGCGACGTTGGAGAAAATCGAATTTCTCGGCTCGTTTTGTCATGTGCATGTGATCTCCCCCGCACTGGGCAGCCATAAACTTACCGTCTATCTGTCGCTGAACTTTTTGTCGGAGCAAAGTTTGCAAGTCGGCTCAACACTCAAGCTCAAATTGTTGCCAGAGCGCATCAAGGTCTTTTGATGCAAGCAATCATGACGCGCCCTGCGGTCAAGCAGCAAACCCACTGGGTTGACTATTTGGGGCATGCGCTGCTGGCGCTGATTGCGATCGTATTGGTTGTCTTTCTGGCTGCCCCATTGTTTGCCATCTTGCAGCAAGCCTTGCAGGGCAAAGTGGGGCAATTCATCTGGTTTGACAACTTTGTAGCTTATGCCCAAACGCCCGCTTTGCTGGAAAGCCTGTGGAACAGCATCTGGGTATCCAGTCTTGTCACGCTGATTGCCGTGCCGCTGGCGTTCGGCTTTGCTTATGCCCTGACACGCTCATGCATGCCCTACAAGGCGCTGTTTCGCGGCATCACGTTGATCCCGCTTTTGGCGCCCTCTTTGTTATCTGCCATCTCGTTGATTTACTGGTTTGGCAACCAGGGCGTGCTTAAAAGCTGGATGCACGCCGTTGGCATTGACCAGATTTACGGCGCTCCCGGCATTGTGGTGGCTGAATGCTTTGCTGTGTTTCCGCATGCGCTGATGATTCTGGTCACCGCCCTGAGTCTGTCAGATGCACGTCTGTACGAGGCTGCGGATGCCATGGGGACGAGCGCCACGCGCAAATTCTTCACCATCACCTTGCCAGGTGCCAAGTACGGTCTGATCTCTGCTGCGCTGGTGACATTTACATTGGTCATCACAGACTTTGGCATTCCCAAAGTGATTGGTGGCAACTTCAATGTGCTGGCCACCGATGTGTTCAAACTCGTGATTGGTCAACAGGACTTTGCCAAAGGCGCGGTGGTGGCGATTTTGCTGTTGCTGCCTGCGGTACTTACCTTCGCCGTTGACAGCTATGTGAGCAAGCGCCAAACCGCCATGCTGACGGCCCGTGCCGTACCCTACCGACCCAAGCCGTCACGCGGCTACGATGCGCTGATGTCGGCTTACTGCTGCCTGATTGCGTTTTTAGTGCTGGCCATGCTGGGCATGGCGGTGTTTGCATCTTTCGCGAGTTTTTGGCCGTACAACCTGACGCCCAGCCTTCGCCACTACACCCTAGGCTTGGTCGATGCCG
>JAYVEE010000309.1:0-3083 GCA_043749005.1 Polaromonas sp.
TCCAATATCGTTATCAGGGCGTGTAGTCAAGCGAAAGTTGGCCGGTGGGCCAAACGCAAAATCAACCTGCACGCACACAGACACGTGTGTGCCCACGCCAAAGAGAGGTGGTTCCACATTTTCTTTTTCTTCAGCAACAGGCGCAATCACCGCAACATGTTGCGGGCGTCGCGGCGCGCGGACACTGCGTGTGGCAAGGACCTCTTTGCGGAGAGCCTCAGCCTCCTCCAGACGCCCCTGTTTTTTAAGCGCCAGGACCGCCTCAGTCGTGCCGGGAAGACGGCCTTTGGATCGCGGAAGCATCGAAAAATGTTTTTCTGTACTGAGACAAGAAAAGAAAATAATATCATAAAAAATACTCTCTGTTGCCATGTCTTCTGTTACGTCGCTCGAGGATATGAAAAAGCAAAAAACCGACCTGCCTGTGACAGAGGCGGCTGAACGCGCCAAAATCATGAAGTTGTGGGAAGAAGAGGATGCCAAGTGTGTGACAAAGAAGAATAGACGCGCTCTGATCATAAAGTTGTGGAAACGAGTGGACGCCATACGCGAGTTGGAGGACAAAGCTGTCAGATATTTTTAAAAATTTTCAGCTCCATCACGCCGCCTTGCTTGGTCCACAAAGCGCGTTCTTATGTCTAATAACACCTTCGAACGTGCTTTGCAAGCACGTTGGAGCGGCTAGAGCTCTGAGGTAGCTGGAAAATTTCCTCTTCTGTCATCTCCTTCTGTCATCTTTGGCAAAAAAAAAATTCCACCTCGGCCGAAAAATTTTTTGGCCAAAGATGACAGAAGGAGATGACAGAAGAGGAAATTTTCTAGTCGTCCAAGAGCTCCAGCCGCTTCTACCTGCTTGCAAACCACGTCCGGAGGTGTTATTAGGCATAAGAACGCGCTTTGTGGACCAAGCAAGGCGACGTGATGGAGCTCAAAAAATTAAAAAAATAAAAAATCTCTCTTCTGTCATCATGTACGGTCTTAACTTTTAATTTTGAAACCTCCTTTTTTTGTCCACCAGACGCGTTCTTATGCGTTTCGTCTCGCAAGACAGTCGGGTGTGGTGCTCCTTTGCCACACATGCGCTTTGCTTCATCTGCGGCGTGCTCTTGGTTTGGTTGTGTTTTGCGCAAAAGGCCGACCAAACAGTCCTGCCCGTGTGCCCATCATCCACGCGCGACTACGATGTGGTTGTTGCGTCGTGCAGAAACAAGGCTACACTTTCGCTTGTTCAAGGTTTGCGAGACGAAGGGCTTCTTGAAAAAGTTGCCAACCTGTGGATTTACGCCAAGTGCGGGCCTGTCCCTGGGCTTGCCAACGTTGTTCTGGTTGGGAACAGCATGTGCAGTGCGTGCGGGTACAGCTTGGTGACGGTGCCCAACATTGGGCGGGAGGGACACACGTTTGTGACGCACATGCTCACCCATCGGGAACGTTTCGTTTCGTACACGGTGTACCTTCAGGACGAACCGGCCGCACACCTGTTTCCGGGTTGGAAGCTCTCAAACTACTTCACCGCATCCAACGTCTTGCCCGTCAGCGCGCAGGTTATGCGCCTCGGCGAGGTTTTGTTTGATCGGGTCCGTGATGGTTTCGAGGGGCTTGACCCGTGTCAACGAGGGCTTCTGAAGGATCGAAAATTCTGGGAACTACGCAACTCTCATACCACGTTTAACACGGTGTCTGACGGATGGGGCAACTCCAGTGCATACTTGCCGATCACCAAATGCTTGAGGTCTATCCCGTGGGGCGGAGCCGCAAGCTGCAATTGGCTTCCACTCTTGTTCGATTGGATCAAATATTCTAAGCGCATGACTGCTGTGGACTCTTTGCAGTATACGTGGGACGCACTGGAGCTTGGACCGTTTCCGGAGGTCTTCTTTTACATCATGGGAGGCCAGTTTAGCCTTGACTACGTGACGGCGCGCGCCATCCCCGTCTCGAGGCTCAAGACATTGCAATCCCTTATGGTTTCAAATGACGCGGCGGGTTTTCACGGCGAGTTGCTGTGGGTGTACATTGTTGGCCAAGACGCTGGGTGGCCACGACCAAACATCTCAAGCGCGTTCTTGTGCTAGTAGCCAGTGTCAAAATCTGCAGAACCCCCTTTTCCGTAGCCGGCCTCGCGTAGTTTTGTAAGCCTGTCCTCCAGCTCCTTTTGTTTGGATTGGATGTGCACAGCTCGAGCCTTACAGTTGTGCGATTCAAGCGGTCGAAAAAATTTTCGGCCAAGGTGGAAATTTTTTTGGCCAAAGATGACAGAAGGAGATGACAGAAGAGGATGTTCGTATATTTTTAAACTCGGTCTTGCCGCGTTACAAAGACTACCAAACGCTTTCTTATGCCCTCAAACACTCACTGGCGAGGTTTGCAAGGAGGTGGAAGCGATTGTGGCGCTCAAGTGGCCGGAAAAAAATTTACGAACATCCCCTTCTGTCATCTCCTTCTGTCATCTTTGGTCAAAAAAAATTCCACCTTGGCCGAAAAATTTTTTGACCAAAGATGACAGAAGGAGATGACAGAAGAGGAATTTTTTCTACCACCCAAGAGCTCCAGACGCACCATTCTTTTGGATATTAAAATTTTTATCATTACATAAAAATACGCATTTTTTTACTTTATTTCTTCTTTATGTGATTTTATGTATTGATGACCAGACAACGTCCTAGCCTCCATTCAGTGGACGCGCCCAACGGACGCGTGAAGTTGGGTGAGAAGCACACCCTTTTGGCGGGTGGGCTACTGACCGTCTTGCGGACTGGGGTACGTAAGCCCCTTGCTGACACAATCGGAGACGCCTCTCGCGTGTGCGGAAAGGTTTTGTATGCCGCATCGCGCCTGTTGCTGCTTTATGCCACCGACACTCTTATTTGGGGCGACAAGCATTTCCACACCACCGGTCTTGGGTCTGCGCAAAGCATTGGTCACAAGGCCAATATTGAGTGGCATGGAGGAGCACCTGCAAACGGGGATGCGCCGTTTGTGTTCACACAAGAGCTCTGCGAGTGGTCCATGAGCGTCTTCTACCGTGATAGGCGTACCCAGACCAACACAAAGCTGGACCCCGCCTTCCAGCGCTTGGAGCG
>JAYVEE010000310.1:0-3078 GCA_043749005.1 Polaromonas sp.
ATGTGACTCGGGTAGTCGCTTACATCGCGGATGAAAACAGCATTTTCAAAACATCACCGGACGACATCCAATGCACACTGGAAGCCAGGCTGATTGGACGCGAACCAGTAGTAGTTAAGGACCGTGCTGGCAGTGTTCATCAAGCCATTCACGGCGCTGCAGGCAAACTTAAGAGGGCTGTGGAAGTTGTTCTTAAAAAGCATGACCCAAGACATGTACAACCGTACGTATCGTGGATACCCGAATAATTTGGCTGATTTGCAGTGGCACTCAAGCACCTAGTTTCGATGAAACAATTATTCGATGGCTGTATGCTTGGGCAAACTGATTGAAAACACGCTGCCCAAGCCGGGCAGATTTCGTGCGCTTAACGTACCGTGGTTGGCTTCAACCGAGCGTTTGCAGATTGCAAGACCCAAGCCAAGTCCCGATTTGTCCCTGCCATTTTGCTTAAACGGCAAAAACAGATCTTCAATCTTTCCTTCTGGCAAACCTCCGCTTTGGTCGTGTACATCCATGTAGATGCGATCCCCGTCGGCGTAAACCAGCAGGGTTACTTGTGTACCTGCCTGGGTAAATTTAAAAGCGTTCTGAAGCAGGTTGCCCAAGGCTGTCGAAAGCAGGTGTCGGTCTGCATAAACTGTCAGGTCCGTGCCACGAACAGTTGAGGAAAACTGACACTTCCACCATTTTGCTTCTAGCTGCGCGGAGTCAACAACTTCTGCCACAAGATCAGCCACCGAAATCACTTGATGATTAGCTTGCATTCCAGCCGTTAAGCGCACATCCGCCATGGAGTTGTCCAGCATCGCACGCAAGCGGATAAGTGACCGGTCCAAGACCTTTCCAGTGGCGCCTGCAAAACCAACCTGCCCAGATTTGATGGCTGAGACTGCGTACGCAACAGTATTCAGATGGTTGCGAAACTCATGCGCAAAAACCCCCAAACGCTGGTTCAGTTCCTGTTTTTCCCGCCCATCAGTAACCACCCGCCGCTGGAGGGTAAATTCAGTCACGGCATCTGCAATGCCGTTGTCCAGACATCGGTTGACGGTTCGAAATTCATCAGCGCTGATGGGCTCGGCCAACTCATACGCCATTTCCGTGATGGCCTGGCAAAGATCGCCGTAGTCATGCACAACCTGGTCAACCGTATAGCCAAGCTCATACAGTTCGCGGCCATGATGGGACGCAGACTTTCCAATTTCGGATTCTTGGGAAAACCCTTCAGCAGAGCCAGAAACGTTGCGGCTTGCCAATGGTGTTGCGGTTTGCTCAATCTCAAGCGTTTTGATTATCTGATCCAAAAATAGGGGCACGCCAAACCTGGTTTTCTCTGAATCTGTGTCAAGGTTGGTGTTTAAACGCGTTGCAGCTTTTGCACGACAGCGTTTGACAAGTTCGTCGCGATGTCTGAGTAGAAATTTATAAAGCACCTACTTAGTATGAGGAGGCCGCGACAGGCCGTCTGTGCGCTAGGCAACATAGCGGTTACCTGCTAAGTTCCATGAAATATGCCATTTCTAAATGTGTTTTCCCTAGGTCATGCAGTAGGTTAACCGTCTACGATACTCAAGAATTTAAAAAGTTACAGTCTCTCGTCAGGACATTTAATGCAACACTCCCGCTGGGCAACATTTGGCCGATCTGGTTTTTATGCAACTATCGTTGTAACACTTGCCGCATGCGCAAACCTGCCGGGCGAAAGTGCCAGCGCCGCTTTGCAGCGCGCCAACGCTGCCATGGGCGGCGCACCACTTAAAAGTATTTCGTTTGCAGGCAGTGGTACTGGTGCAACTTTTGGGCAGGCATACCTGGCTGGTCAGGCTTGGCCAAAAATTACCTATTCAACTTTTTCTCGAGTTGCTGATTATGAAAATGCGGCCTTCAGGGAAGACGCATCCCGTGGTCGGGCTGAGCCCAATGGTGGTGGTGCGGTACCGCTGATGGGCATGGGCGAGCAGCGCACCACCGGCCTGATGCGTGGCGCGAGTGCCTGGAACATGGTCGGTCCCGCGCCAGTTGCCGCCCCCGTTGCCTACGACATGCGGGTGCATGACCTTTGGACGACGCCGCACGGTGTGATCAAGGCGGCAATGGTCAACAACGCCACGTCGGCCATGCGCACTGTTGATGGGAAAACGTTTACCGCAGTGTCGTTTGCAGTACCCGGCAGCTACCGCGCGACAGCTTTAATAAACGCTGCAGGCATGGTCGAACAGATCGAATCCACCCAGCCGCACCCGGTCATGGGCGACACCACGTCAACCATTCGATTTTTTGATTACAAAGACACCAGCGGCGTCAAGTTTCCAACGCGCATACAGCAAAGTATGGGCGGTTACCCCGTGCTGGATTTGGTAGTCAATGAAGTCAAGCTTAATGTGCCTTCCGATATTGAAGTGCCCGCACTTGTCAGTGCATTTGCTGAAAACGTGGTTGCTGCCAAAGTGGCTGATGGCGTGTGGCATTTGGCTGGTGGCTCGCACAACAGTGTGGCGATAGAAATGAAGGATCACCTGATGGTGGTTGAAAGTCCGCTGTACGATGGTCGTGCCATGCCCGTGCTGGCCGAAGCAAAAAAACTCAGCCCAGGCAAACCGATTCGTTTTGTCGTCAACTCGCACCACCATTTTGATCATTCAGGTGGCTTGCGTAGCGCAATTGCTGAAGGCGCAACACTGGTCACCAGTGAACTGTCCCGGCCATTTTTTGAAGCCACGATGGCAAATCCCAACAGTATCAAACCTGACGCCATGCAAACATCAGGCAAGAAAGCAGTAGTCACAGGTGTAAGCGGTAAACGCAGCTTTACCGACGGCGTCCGGGTAGTGGATGTCTATTACATTGAGGGCAGCGTTCACGCCGATGGCTTTCTGATGGTGCATATGCCCAAAGAAAAGCTGCTGATTGAAGCAGACGCTTACACGCCCGGCGCACCCAATACGCCTGCCCCAGCTGTACCCAACGCATTGCAGGTAAATTTGGTGCAAAACATTGAGCGACTCAATTTGGGCGTAGATCAGATCCTGCCGCTGCATGGCCGTGTGGTGCCTTTGAGCGAGCTTTACACCGCCA
>JAYVEE010000311.1:0-10120 GCA_043749005.1 Polaromonas sp.
CTACGCTGATGCCAGATGCAGCGACCGTCATTCTTGACCGGGTACAGGACGCTGGCAATGTGGGTTCAATCCTGCGCAGTGCTGCGGCGTTTGGTTTTCATCAGGTGTTGGCTCTCAAAGGCACGGCCGCGCTGTGGTCACCCAAGGTTTTACGCGCCGGTATGGGCGCGCATTTTGGGTTGCGCCTGCTGGAGTCCATGGAAGTCGATGCCCTTCAGGCGCTCACCGTTCCACTGGTTGTCACAAGCTCGCATCAAGGCCTATATTTGCACCAGCAGAAATTGCCAATGCCTTGTGCCTGGGCGTTGGGTCATGAGGGCCAGGGCGTGTGTCAGGCGCTACTCTCACGCGCGGTGCTGGCGGTTCGTATCGATCAACCGGGCGGCGAAGAATCACTGAACGTAGCAGCAGCAGCCGCCATCTGTCTGCACGCAAGCGCGCTGATGTAAAACTGACGGTTTCGATCTCCTCGGTAGTTTCCCCAATGCGGCTCACCGCCCCATTTTTTACTATCAAAATTAAATCAGCCTACCGATAGACAAAACCTGAGACACGCCATGCCCGCTCGTTTTCGACAGCTTGACTACTCTGAATTAAGTCCCGACGCGGCCGGCCTTGCCGATGAGATCCTCAAAGTTTCCAGCGCTGGCATAGGCGGCCCCTACAACGTCTTGCTCCGTAGTCCAGAGATGGCCAAGCGTTGTTTTCACTTGCTTGACTACCTGCGGTTTAACACGACCGTTCCGCGGCACTTGAATGAGTTTGCAATTCTCATTCAAGCGCGCCTGGCCTATGCCCAGTTTGAATGGTGGGCGCATTACCCGATTGCGTTGAAGTGTGGCTTGCGCGCCGGGCTGGCTGATGAACTGCGAAACGGACAGCGGCCCTCAGGCATGTTGGCCGATGAAGCCGCTGTGTTCGACTACTGCGTGCATCTGGCGCTAAACAATCGCGTCAGCGATGCGCTTTTTGCACAGACTAAAGCCCTGCTTGGCGAGCAGCAGCTGGTTGACCTGACCGTGCTTTGCGGTACGTATGTAATGGTCTCCATGGTCTTGAATGCGGCCGAGGTAGGTGTGCCTGACGACGGAAGAATCCCTATGCCGCCCATGAACCATGCGGTGCTTCGCGCCAGTTTGCTAGGTGAATGAGTCAAAAATGAAAAGGCTTCCATGATGTGCATCCGCCCCGCGACTGTTTTACTTGCGACAGTACTGGTTACGTTTTTTGGTTTGGCTAGCGCCCAGTCCAGTCAGTCTACTCAGCCGATCAAGCTGATCGTGCCGTTTGCTTCAGGCGGGCCGACAGACATTGCTGCCCGGATCATTGCGCCGCGACTGTCTGCCAGTTTAGGCAGACCGGTGGTGGTAGAAAACAAGGTAGGCGCCACTGGGGCGATTGGCGCTGAATTCGTCGCCAAAGCTGTACCCGACGGCAACACCATTTTGTTTGGCACCAGCAGCATCATGGGTGCCAACCCCGCCATGACCCCCAAGCTGCCATACGACCCGATCAAGGATTTTTCGCCTGTCGGGCTTGTGGCGACCATTGAAAATGTGCTGGTGGTTCATCCTTCTGTGCCCGCCAACAATGTTGTGGAGCTGATTCGCTATGCCAAGGCCAATCCGGGAAAATTGAATTACGGCTCGTCAGGTTTGGGTAGTACCTACCATTTGGGAGCCGAACTGTTTGCCAGCCAGACGGGGATATTGCTTACCCATGTGCCTTACAAAGGCCAGGGGCCTGCGGCTCAAGACTTGCTGGCCGGTCACATACAGTTGATGTTTGATTCCTTCAATTCTGCCAGCCCCAACATCAAGTCGGGACGGGTACGCGCACTGGGTATCGCCAGCAACAAGCGCCATCCTGACCTGCCGGATTTGCCGACTATTCAGGAGCAGGGGGTCAATGGCTACCTAACCACTATCTGGGTCGCGTTCTTTCTGCCAGCCAAAACGCCTCAGGCCATTGTTGACAAACAAAGTGCTGAACTCGTCAAAGTGATGCAAAACCCGGACGTCCGAGAGAGCTTTTCCAAGCTTTGCATGCAAGCCGCCAGCAACACGCCGGACGAGCTGGGCGTTTTGACAAAAACCGAACTGGCCAAATGGACCAAAGTTGTTAAAGAAGCCAATATCAAGCCCGAATGAGTCAAGCTGCGGCACATCAGATTTTCAGACAAGAGCCGGTTTACCTCAGTCGGGCAACTATGCACAAGAACATGTGCGTAGGAGTTAATTCGTCAAGCGCGTCTGCAGCCCATGCGCAGCCGCCAAAAGTCGACGGTCATCACCATAGGCGCCTACCAGCTGCAGACCCACTGGCAGTCCTGTACTGCCCTTGAAAAAGGGAAGATGAATACAGGGCAGACCCAGCAGCGTCCAGGTGCGGCAAAACACCGGGTCTCCAGTAAATTCAAGCCCGACCGGTGCCTCGCCTACGCTGCTGGGTGCAAGAATAAAGTCGTGCGTTTCAAATAGCGTGTCTATTTGCTGCCGTGCAACGGCAGCAGTTCGCAGATGGCGTGCATGCGTTTCCCCACTGATAGCCAAACCCTCGACAATGCGAGCCTGCAAGGGTGCGCTGATCTGGTCAAGGTAAAACAGACGCTCAAAGCTCAATGAGCGTGCCGTTTCAAAATTTTGAATTTGCTGGTGTACCGTGACCAGATTGTTGATGCCGTGGGGCCACTTAACAGGCAGTACCGTTGCTGCCAGCACCTTTTCGGCATGTGCCCAGGCCCTTTGGGTATCGATATCTGCTAACGCCCATTCAGGGGTGCGGCACAGGCCAATGCGCGGAGTTAGCGACTGTGTGAAGAGGGTAGGGTCCGCCATACCGATATCGCCAGTAAGTACCGCACCGAGCAGCGCTGCATCGCGTACGCTTCGCCCAAACACTCCGACGGAATCGAGTGTTTCTGACAGCGCCTTGACGCCCGCTTTCGGCACCCGGTTATGGGTTGGCTTGAAACCCACTACGCCGCAAAAGGCCGCTGGCCGTATAACCGACCCGGCCGTTTGGGTACCCAGTGCGAAAGGCACCATCGCGTCGGCAACGGCAGCAGCCGAGCCGCTTGATGAACCACCCGGCGTGTGATCAAGGTTATGCGGATTACGGGTTGCACCCGCGTACAGATTTGCCAGTTCGGTGGTGACGGTTTTCCCCAACAGCACCGCCCCTGCCTCGCGGCACAGTGACACTGCCGCTGCATCTGCGGCCGGTTGATGGCCGGCGTAGATGGGCGAGCCATAAGCGGTTGGAAAATCTGCAGTGTCAAGCAGGTCTTTTACGCCGAAGGGCAATCCGTGAAGCAGTCCGCGAACGGTTCCCGCGTCAAGCTGGTGCGCCCTTTCAAGGGCTGCATCAAAGTTAACGTTGACGAAGGCGTGAATCGCTGGCTCGCGCTGTTCAATACGCTCAAGACAAGAGGCTAGCAAGTCCACCGCTTTAAGTTCACGACGCACCAAAAGGTGTGCTGCTTGCCAGGCGTGAAGTCGGTGCAGGGAGCTATAAGAAGGAGTGTGCATGCCCTTGAGTATCTGTGTTTAAGGTTTTATAGTCAGAGTCGTGAGCTTCACTGGCCGCCGCTAGTCGCTTTTTGGAGTGTGAGAATCTCGCAACTGGTCCTGCGCGCCGCCGTCAAGTTATAATTGGAGGCTTTTCAAAACACAGCTTCGCCCAAGCGCGCACAAAGCAAACTCCATCAAATTAGCAGCCAGCAAAAGTCTCATCGGGATGTTTGCGCACGCTTGGGCGAACCGTAACTAAATCGGAGAACCCAGTGCTTTTGTCTCTACAGAGAACAGCAGGAAGAACGCCTCACGCCATTTTGGCGCTTGCAGACGGCACGGTCTTTATCGGCAATTCGATAGGAGCACCGGGCGCCACGATCGGTGAGGTAGTGTTCAACACGTCAATGACCGGCTATCAGGAAATCCTCACGGACCCGAGCTATTGTCAGCAGATCGTCACGCTGACCTATCCCCACATCGGTAACTACGGCATCAGCACTGAAGATACGGAATCCGGGAAAATCTATGCGGCCGGCCTGATCATCAAGGACTTGCCGCTACTGGCCTCCAACTTCCGTTCGACCATCACCTTGTCAGAGTACCTGGTCAAGGAAAACACCGTGGCGATTGCCGGCATAGACACCCGTCAGCTGACACGCCATCTGCGTACCAAGGGTGCACAAAACGGCTGCATCATGGCCTTGGCGCAGGATGAAACAGTTTCGCAAGCGGCCATTGACCAAGCTATCGCCCGGGCCAAAGACGCGCCGAGCATGGCCGGGCTGGACCTGGCCAAAGTCGTTTCAGTCAAACAAACTTATCAGTGGACGCAAACTGAGTGGCGACTTGGTTCGGGTTACGGCGTGCAAGCTACGCCGAAGTTTCACGTAGTCGCGTTTGACTTTGGCGTGAAGCAAAACCTTTTGCGCATGCTGGCAGAGCGGGGCGCGCGTATCACGGTGGTGCCTGCGCAGACACACGCTGAGGATGTGCTCAAACTTAAACCAGACGGTATTTTCCTGGCCAATGGTCCGGGCGATCCGGAGCCGTGTGACTACGCAATTTCAGCGGTGCGCGATTTGATAGAAACCGGTATTCCGACCTTCGGCATTTGCCTGGGACACCAGCTCATGGCGCTCAGCGCAGGGGCCAAAACCTTCAAAATGAGGCAGAGCCACCACGGTGCGAACCACCCTGTGAAAGATCTGGACACTGGCCGCGTCAGCATTACCAGCCAGAACCACGGCTTCGCTGTGGATGCAGCCAGCCTGCCGGCTCACTTGCGCGCCACCCACATCAGCTTGTTTGACGGTACCCTGCAAGGAATCGCGTGGACCGACAAGCCCGCCTTTTGTTTTCAAGGCCACCCGGAAGCATCGCCCGGCCCGCACGACGTGTCGTATTTGTTTGATCGGTTCACTGCGCTGATGGAACAGGCAACGGAGAAAAATAATGCCTAAACGTACTGATATAAAAAGTGTCCTCATCATCGGTGCAGGACCGATCATCATCGGCCAGGCCTGCGAGTTTGATTACTCCGGCGTACAGGCTTGTAAGGCGCTGCGTGAAGAGGGTTACAAGGTCATTTTGATCAACAGCAACCCGGCCACGATCATGACTGACCCAGATACTGCTGATGTGACTTACATCGAACCCATCACTTGGCAGACGGTTGAAAAAATTATTGCCAAAGAGCGGCCTGATGCCATTTTGCCGACCATGGGCGGGCAGACCGCACTTAATTGCGCGCTCGATTTGTGGCACAACGGCGTACTCGACAAATACAAGGTCGAACTGATTGGCGCCAAGCCCGAAGCCATCGACAAAGCTGAAGACCGGCTCAAGTTTAAGGACGCCATGACCAAGATTGGTCTGGGTTCGGCGCGATCCGGCATTGCGCACAACATGGACGAGGCTTGGGCAGTACAAAAAACTTTAGGTTTTCCGACCGTGATTCGCCCCAGCTTCACGCTGGGCGGCACTGGCGGCGGCATTGCCTACAACTCGGAAGAATTTGAAGAAATCTGCAAGCGCGGCCTTGAAGCGTCACCCACCAAGGAGCTGCTGATTGAAGAGTCCCTGCTCGGCTGGAAAGAGTACGAGATGGAAGTCGTGCGCGACATGGCCGACAACTGCATCATCGTTTGTTCGATTGAAAATCTTGATCCGATGGGCGTGCACACCGGCGACTCCATCACGGTAGCCCCAGCCCAGACGCTGACCGACAAGGAGTACCAGATTTTGCGAAACGCGAGCCTGGCTGTGCTGCGCGAAATCGGCGTGGACACTGGCGGCTCTAACGTGCAGTTTGCAATAAACCCGATGGATGGCCGCATGGTCGTGATCGAGATGAACCCCCGGGTATCGCGGTCATCCGCATTGGCGTCCAAGGCTACCGGCTTTCCGATTGCCAAGATCGCTGCCAAACTCGCGGTCGGTTACACCCTCGACGAACTTCGCAACGACATCACGGGCGGTGCTACGCCTGCGAGTTTTGAGCCCAGCATCGATTACGTGGTCACCAAAATTCCACGCTTTGCGTTTGAAAAATTTCCGACCGCTGATTCGCGCTTAACGACCCAGATGAAGTCGGTTGGTGAAGTGATGGCCATGGGCCGGACGTTTCAGGAGTCCTTTCAAAAAGCCCTGCGCGGCCTGGAAGTTGGCGTTGACGGCATGAACGAGAAAACGCAAGATCGTGAAGTTCTTGAAAAAGAGCTGGGCGCACCCGGCCCAGACCGCATCTGGTACGTGGGCGATGCCTTCGCGATGGGCATGAGCGTCGATGAAGTGTTTGCGCTGACCAAAATTGACCCATGGTTTTTGGTGCAGATTGAGCAGATTGTGAAGATTGAGCTGGAGCTGGAAACCACATCGCTCGACAAAATCGATGCCGCCACGCTGCGCGCGCTCAAACAAAAAGGCTTTTCAGACCGCCGTTTGGCCCGGCAGCTCAAAACTACTGACACAGCCGTTCGTGAACGGCGTAAATCGTTAGGGGTGCGGCCTGTATATAAACGTGTCGATACCTGCGCAGCGGAGTTTGCCACCAGCACTGCATATCTATATTCGACATATGAGGCTGAGGGAAGTGAGTGCGAAGCCGATCCGACAACCAACAAAAAAATCATGGTGCTTGGTGGTGGGCCGAACCGCATCGGGCAGGGTATTGAGTTTGATTACTGCTGCGTACATGCGGCGCTGGCTATGCGTGAAGACGGTTACGAGACCATCATGGTCAACTGCAACCCCGAAACGGTTTCGACTGATTACGACACCTCTGACCGACTGTATTTTGAGCCGCTGACGCTGGAAGACGTGCTGGAAATTGTCGACAAGGAAAAGCCATTCGGTGTGATCGTTCAGTACGGCGGGCAAACGCCGCTCAAGCTGGCGCTTGACCTGGAAACCAACGGCGTGCCGATCATTGGCACATCGCCCGACATGATCGACGCAGCCGAAGACCGCGAGCGTTTCTCAAAGCTACTCAATGAATTGGGTTTAAAGCAGCCGCCGAATGCTACCGCCCGTACCGAGCCTGAAGCGCTTGAAAAGGCCACCACTTTGGGTTACCCGCTGGTGGTGCGCCCCAGCTACGTGCTGGGTGGACGGGCGATGGAAATCGTGCATGAGCAACGCGACCTCGAAAGATACATGCGCGAAGCCGTCAAAGTCAGCCATGATTCGCCGGTATTGCTGGACCGCTTTTTAAATGATGCGATTGAATGCGACGTGGATTGCATACGCGACGATACGGGCGCCACTTTTATCGGCGGCGTGATGGAGCACATTGAGCAAGCTGGCGTTCATAGCGGGGACTCGGCTTGTTCATTGCCGCCGTATTCACTCAACGAACATACAGTCACTGAGATCAAACGGCAAACATCGGCCATGGCCGCTGCGCTCAATGTGGTTGGCCTGATGAACGTACAGTTCGCCATACAGCATGTTGATGGCAAAGACGTGATTTACGTACTCGAAGTCAATCCGCGTGCCTCACGTACCGTACCATTCGTCAGCAAGGCCACCGGCATTCAGCTGGCCAAAGTGGCTGCGCGTTGCATGGTGGGTCAGTCCCTTGCCGCGCAAGGAATTACAAAAGAAGTGACACCACCCTATTTCAGCGTCAAGGAAGCGGTATTCCCGTTTGTTAAATTTCCAGGCGTCGATACGATTCTTGGACCTGAGATGAAGTCCACGGGCGAGGTGATGGGCGTGGGCAAAACCTTTGGCGAGGCGTTTGTTAAATCACAACTCGGCGCGGGTACCAAATTGCCAACCTCTGGCTGCGTTTTTCTGACCGTCAAAAATAATGACAAGCCGCGCGCGGTTGTTGTAGCAAAAGCGTTAGCCGCAATGAAATTTGACATTGTCGCGACCAAGGGCACAGCCGCAGCCATTTCAGCAGCCGGCATTGCCTGCACGGTGGTCAACAAGGTCACTGAAGGCCGTCCGCACGTTGTCGACATGATTAAAAATAACGAAATAGCGCTGGTCATCAACACCGTGGAGGAAAGGCGTAACGCGATTGCTGATTCACGGCAAATTCGAACCTCGTCGCTACTGGCGCGAGTGACGACCTTTACCACGATCGCGGGTGCTGAAGCTGCAGTCGAGGGCATGAAACATCTGGACAATCTGAGCATTATTTCTGTGCAGGAAATGCACGCTCAGCTGGCTTAAAGCCTGGTTCAGGTGTTGGGTTAACACTGGGCGTTAAACGCCATTTTTTGAATTAAACTCAGGTTTTTACACTAATACCGCTGCCAGGCGACTGGCAGCGGTATTGCTTTTAGAGAAACAAAATATGGCCACCATTCCCATCACTAAAATCGGCGCCGAAAAACTCAAGGTCGAATTGCATGAGCTGAAAACAATTCACCGGCCCTGGGTCATCAACGCGATTTCCGAGGCCCGTGCGCAGGGCGACTTGAGCGAAAACGCCGAGTATGAATCCGCCAAAGATCGCCAGGGGTTTGTTGAAGGCCGGATTCAGGAAATCGAAGGCAAGATGTCAGTCGCACAAATCATTGACCCGTCCGAAATCGATGCTGGCGGCAAAGTGGTGTTTGGTTCAACTATTGAACTGCAAGACGAAGAATCGGGCAGCAAAGTCACTTATCAAATTGTGGGGGAAGACGAAGCCGACATCAAGTTTGGCCGGGTCAACATCAGCTCGCCTATCGCGCGGGCCTTGATTGGCAAAGACGAGGGCGACTCGGTTGAATTTCAAGCGCCAGGCGGTTTGAAACGCTACGAGATTATTGCAGTGATGTATATCTGATTTATGCGCTATCGTTTTGGTTTGATGCTAGCGGCTTTGTGGTGGGGCAGTTTGACGGCCTTGGGTTTTGTCATTGTCCCCATGCTTTTTACCCATATGCCAAGCCCGGCAGCGGCTGGGCAGATGGCTGCCAAACTTTTTACAGCACAGGCTTGGCTCAGCATTGCCTGTGCAATGTTTCTACTACTAATTTACAATCAAAAAGGGTCAGAAAACCAAGACATACGGGCGCAAGCAGCTATTAAATTTATAGTAGCAGGTCTATTGTTGGTGGTGTTGGTGGAGTTTGGTTTGTCACCGCGTATCGTCAGCGCAAGGGCTGATGGCGGTAATTTGAAGCTGTTGCACGGCTTGGGTAGTGCGATGTATTTTGGGCAGTGGCTGTGCACAGGTTTTGCGCTTTGGCAATTGAGCCGGGACAAATAGCCGAACTTACACGCGTTCGGCCGCTGTCAACGTATTTACCAGCAGCATGGTGATGGTCATCGGCCCTACACCACCTGGCACAGGTGTGATGTAACCCGCGACCTGACTGACGCCGTCAAAATCTACGTCACCGCAAAGTTTGCCGGCACTGGCCTCGCCCTCAGGAATGCGGTTCATGCCGACGTCAATGACCACGGCACCCGGTTTGACCATGTCCGCCGTCAACACATTGCGTTTTCCTACTGCGGCCACAATCACATCGGCTTGCAGCGTCATGGCTTTCAAGTTAACTGTGGCGCTGTGGCACACGGTAACCGTGGCGTTTTTTTGCAGCAGCATCAGCGCCATCGGTTTGCCCACAATGTTGCTTCGGCCTATGACAACTGCGTGCTTGCCGGACAAGTTATAGCCGATGCTTTCCATCATCTTCATGCAACCGTAGGGAGTGCAAGGCCAAAAGCCGGGCTGCCCGACCATCAGTGCGCCCGCGCTGGCCACATGAAAGCCATCCACGTCTTTGCCGGGCGCAATCGCTTCGATGACTTTCTGTGCATCAATATGCGCGGGTAGCGGCAGCTGCACCAATATTCCGTGGATCGCTGGGTCATTGTTTAGCGCATCAATACGTGTCAACAAATCGGTTTCGCTCAGGGTAGCAGGGTATTTGTCGAGTACTGAGAACAGCCCGTTGTCCTCACAAGCTTTGACCTTGTTGCGCACATACACCTGACTGGCCGGGTTGTCCCCAACAAGCACGACTGCCAGGCCAGGCGTAATACCGCGTGCGCGCAAAGCAGCAGCGCGCTGGGCTACCTGCAATCGCATTTGTCTGGAAAGGGCGTTACCGTCAATGATCTGGGCTGTCATGGCTGGTTTATCTGTATGTATTCTGTGT
>JAYVEE010000312.1:0-3074 GCA_043749005.1 Polaromonas sp.
TACACCGTTCAACCCGACGAGCCGCTGGCCAAGGCCACGCAAATCATGGCCGAAAAGGATATTGGCTCCCTGGTTGTGATGGAGCACGGCGACCTGGTCGGCATGTTGACCTTCAGGGAGGTCATCGTCAGCATCGTCGGTAATGGCGGCGAAGTTGGCGGCATGCTTGTCAGAAAAGCGATGGACGACCATCCCCTTACCTGCACCAGCGAAACCGAGCTCGATGAAGTCCGCCGCATGATGCTCGAGCGCCACGCGCGCTACATGCCGGTGATGAACCAGAAAATGCTGATGGGCGTGATCAGCCTGTACGACGTGGCTAAAGCAGTGGTGGACAGCCAGAATTTTGAAAACAAGATGTTGAAAGCCTACATACGGGATTGGCCTGCGGGTGAAGATGAGGCCAAAGAAGGCTGATGGGTTCGTGCCAGCGTCGGGGATAATCAATTCCCATGAGCGGTAATACTTTCGGTAATCTTTTCGCAGTCACCAACTTTGGTGAATCCCACGGTCCGGCCATTGGCTGCGTGATTGACGGCTGCCCGCCCGGAATGGATTTGTGTGAGGCGGACATTCAAGCCGATCTGGATCGCCGCCGCCCCGGTACCAGCCGTCATGTTACCCAGCGCAGCGAAGCTGACGAGGTGGAGATTTTGTCGGGCGTGTATCAGGGCAAAACTACTGGCACGCCGATTTGTCTCTTGATAAAGAACACTGACCAGCGCAGCAAGGACTACGGCAATATTTTGGAGACTTTTCGGCCAGGTCATGCTGACTATGCTTACCTGCACAAATATGGTTTGCGTGATCCGCGTGGCGGAGGGCGGTCATCAGCCCGACTCACTGCGCCAACTGTGGCGGCAGGTGCAGTCGCCAAAAAATGGTTGCTGCGTCAATACGGCACAACCTTCAAAGGCTGCATGACGCAGGTTGGAGATGAAGTGATTCCGTTTGAATCGTGGGAGCATGTGGCCAACAACCCTTTTTTTGCGCCTACCGCAGACGTGTCAAAACTCGAGGTATACATGGACGCGCTGCGCAAGGCGGGCGACTCTTGCGGTGCTCGCATTCGCGTGACGGCATCAAACGTACCTGTCGGCTTGGGTGAGCCGCTGTACGACAAGCTTGATGCCGACATCGCCTACGCCATGATGGGCATCAACGCGGTAAAGGGCGTTGAAATTGGCGCTGGCTTTGCCAGTGTGACGCAACGCGGCAGCACACACGGCGATGGTTTGACCCCGGAAGGATTCCAATCAAACAACGCAGGCGGCGTACTGGGCGGCATCAGTACTGGGCAGGACCTGGAAGTCTCAATAGCTATAAAGCCCACAAGCTCCATCATCACCCCGCGCCAGTCGATTGACACGGCAGGTAATCCAGCAGAAGTGGTCACCAAAGGACGCCATGACCCTTGCGTGGGCATACGCGCCACGCCGATTGCCGAGGCACTGCTGGCACTTGTGGTGATGGACCATGCTTTACGCCATCGTGCACAAAACGCTGATGTGGTGGTTGATACGCCAGACATCATGCGCAGCCGTTTAAAACCTGTTTGAAGTTGGATCGCTTGACATGAAAACCATTCTCGTTTTAAACGGCCCCAACCTCAACTTGCTCGGAACGCGCGAGCCCACTGTGTACGGCTCACAAACGCTGACTGACGTTGAGGCAATATGCGCAGAGGAGTGCATCACGCACGGCTTCAAGCTTGACTTTCGCCAAAGCAATCATGAAGGTATTCTGGTGGATGCCATTCAGGAAGCAGGCCGTGCGCAAGCTGCCGGCACACTGGCAGGCGTTATCTTTAACGCGGGTGCTTACACCCACACCAGTGTTGCGCTACACGATGCCATCAAGGGCGCAGGCGTGACAGTGATTGAACTGCACATCAGCAACGTGCATGCACGCGAGGCGTTTCGCCACCACTCGTATTTGTCACCTGTGTCTACTGGCGTGATGGCAGGCTTTGGTGTGCAGGGTTATGCGTACGCAGTAGCGGCGCTTGCAGGCATGCATAAATAAGGTGTGAAGTCATGGCCGCAGCGCCTAAATATCCAGTTGACGAAAGGGAAGTTGAATTCACAGCGATTCGCGCGCAAGGCGCAGGTGGGCAAAACGTCAACAAAGTATCCAGCGCAATTCACTTGCGCTTTGACATTGGTGCGTCGACGCTTCCAGATGATGTCAAGGCAAGACTATTTGCATTGAGCGACAGCCGCATCACCGAAGCTGGCGTGCTAATTTTGAAAGCCCAGCAACACCGCACGCAAGAAATGAACAGAAATGATGCCCTGATGAGACTGCGAGACATTGTTGACAGCGTTGCAACACCACCAAAAAACCGGCGTGAAACCAAACCAACTTTCGCGTCCAGACAACGCAGGCTTG
The DNA here is from genome assembly GCA_043749005.1 of Polaromonas sp. GTDB lineage: Bacteria > Pseudomonadota > Gammaproteobacteria > Burkholderiales > Burkholderiaceae_C > Polaromonas. The sequence continues at coordinate 2,392 of JAYVEE010000312.1, forward strand.
AAGGCAAAAGCCTGCGTGCTAATGTGAAGGCTGGGCGCGCAAAGAGCAATAATAGAGAAGACTGAGGCACGATAGCAGTTTCTAATTGGCCTTTGAACCAGATTTGAAAGCAGGACTTTGCCACTGAACATGGCGCTAAGTGCTACTAAAAATATAGCTCCCGGTGTCACTGATCAGACTTAGAAGCGGTAGCGCAGGCCCAAGCTTGTGGTGTTGATCTTGTCACGAGTGCCACCTGCAAACTTCAGGTTGTACTCGTCATACTGCAGTACAGCTGACAGTTGCGGGTTAAACAGGAACTCCGCTCCGACACCATAGGAGCCGCCCCAACCGGTTTCCTTACCTGCTACGACACCTGAAGCTATGTTTGACGACACTTCAGTGCGGCCATAAGTGGTTCCCAGACGGCCCAACAAGTTGAACGAAGGAGCAAGTGGCAATTTGCCAACCAGCCCTACGTTAAAGCCGTCGGCTTTAGTTTGCCCACCGCCACGGTTGATGCGTCCAAAATCTGCGTAACCTATTTCCACACCAATAAAGTCATTGAAGTAACTGCCGCCATACAGGTTGTAGGTATTTTTACTTCTATCGATACCGAAGGTACCGTTGCCATTGTTCAGCTTCAAATTGGACTGCCCAATATTGAAGCCAATGTATGCAGAACCCGGTGCATACATTGAGTA
>JAYVEE010000313.1:0-3067 GCA_043749005.1 Polaromonas sp.
GATGAACACAGGGTGCTGGCCGCAAAATACAGCATCGGCGTGGTGACCATGCCGACGTCAATCACATCGATACCGCTGGTAGCCAGGCCGCGTATCAAGGCAGCCGCCAGTGCAGGGCCGCTCAAGCGGCCATCACGACCAACGGCCACGGTTTTTTCATTCGCTGCCAATGCCGCCACACCAAACGCCTTGCCCAAAGCAAAGGCGACCTCTTCGTTGATGGTCGAGGGCGTCACGCCGCGTATGTCGTAGGCTTTGAAAATCGATGCGTTGAGTTGCATGTCGCTAGACCCCGTGTAACTTTTAGAAAGGCCTTGATTGTAGGTTGGCTACCCAAAGATGACGTGTCCGAAAACGGCCAGTCAAAACCACCAGCGCGGGTAAGATAAAAGCCATGAAAAACCACGGTCTCGCCACTTCAGCGGATGCCTGTTACGCCGCCATAAAGGCGCGTGACGCCCGGTTTGACGGCTGCTTTTTTACCGGGGTCACTTCTACCGGCATCTACTGCCGCCCGGTATGCAGCGCCAAGACACCCAAACGTGAAAACTGCCGCTTTTTTGGCCATGCCGCACAAGCTGAATTTGCGGGCTTCAGACCCTGCCTGCGATGCAGGCCAGAGCTGGCTCCGCATTCGGTCGTGTGGTCAATTCAGGACGCGTCATACATCCTGGCACACCAGGCAGCACGGTTGCTGGACGAGCCCGAAAGCTGGCTGGACATGGATGTTGCCCCCACGCTTATCGCTGCGCGTATGACGCAGCACCTTGCAGGCCGCAACTCGCCAGAGTCTTCGCTTCTTTCGCCTGTCCAAACCTGCTCAAGCAGGCTCGGAGCTGCAGGCTCAAGCCCCGAGGGGGCTTTACGTGCTAGGGGCGGCCCGTCGCTGCACACGCCCTCTGTAAAAAAACTCGCCTTAAAACTGGGCATCAGTGACAGGCACCTGCGGCGCATTTTTGAAGCGCAATTTGGCGTTTCGCCTCTGCAATACCTGCAAACACGCAGACTGCTGACAGCCAAACAACTGCTGGCAGATACGCAGCTGCCCGTTTCACACATCGCACTGATGAGCGGATTTGCCAGCGTGCGCCGTTTTAACGCAGCCTTTGCAACGCACTACAAACTGAACCCAACGCAGCAGCGCCGCGCCGCGCCAGTACCAATCAGCGCGCAAGGCATCACTGTCAAACTGGGTTACCGTCCGCCCTATGACGTGGGTGCAATGCTGGAGTTTATGCAGACGCACCGGATAGATTCCATTGAATCGATAGGTGTTGACAGCCACAAATACTCGTCCAGACGGACGTTTGGTATTGAAGTGGCAGGCAAAAAGCACACCGGCTGGCTGCAAATACGGTTTGACGAAACGCGGCATCAACTGGTGTTGACGGTCAGTGATTCACTGTGCGATGTGCTGCCGCTGCTGATCCGCCGCGTGCGCGCGGCTTTTGATCTGGACGCCGACCCCAGCGCCATCAATGCGGTGCTGCATGATGACTTCCCGACAGCTGACAGCCTGCGCGTGCCTGGCGAGCTCGACGGTTTTGAGCTGGCAGTAAGAGCCATACTCGGCCAGCAAGTGACTGTGGCAGCAGCACGCACATTGACCCAGCGCCTGGTCAATAAATTTGGTGAACCGATCATCACGCCTTGGCCAGAGTTGAGTCGCCTGTTTCCCACGGCTGCCGCGCTGGCCGCTGACAGCGGCGATGTGGCCGATCAAATGGGCAAGCTGGGTATTGTTCGCCAGCGGCAAGCAGCCATCACTGGTTTGGCCAAAGCCGTTACAAGCGGCTTGCAGTTGCAAGGCAATGCGGAGGTGCAAGCCACCGTTGATGCGTTGAAAGCCTTGCCCGGCATCGGCGACTGGACCGCCCAGTACATTGCCATGCGGGCGCTGCGCTGGCCTGATGCCTTTCCGGCAGGTGATGTAGCACTCCACAAAAGACTGGGCGTGCAAGGACTGAAAAATCCGGCACGGCTGGCTGAGGCCGCATCGCAGGCCTGGAAGCCCTGGCGCAGCTATGCCGTGATTCGCGCATGGTCAGGCGCCTGGCGTGGCGCTGGAATGCAAATACTATGAATTCAGGAGCTGCTTACATGCGTATTTATTGGTCTACAGCTCTAAAACTCAAGAAAAAAGCAATGAAAAAGCAATGAAAGAGGCAAATCGTTATGCAGTTTGATTCCTCCATCGTTCAAACGCGCTACCCAAGCCCGCTGGGCATGATGACGCTGGCCGCAACCCGTTCAGGACTGGCGGGCGTGTGGTTTGACGGACAGCGACACTTGCCTGCTGCGCTGGCAGTGCAGCCAGGCTGGCCCCTGAATACGCACCACCCGATGCTGATCAGGACCGCACAGCAACTCAGCGAATACTTTGCAGGCCAGCGGCAGGTGTTTGATGTGCCACTTGATCTTTCTGGCGGCACAGCCTTTCAGCAATCGGTGTGGCAAGCGCTGCTGGCCATCGAAAGCGGCCAGACCAGCAGTTATGGCAACGTCAGCAAAACTATTGGCAATGCTGCGGCGGTGCGGGCAGTAGGTGCCGCCGTTGGCCGCAACCCAATCAGCGTCATCGTGCCTTGCCACCGCGTGCTGGGCTCTGATGGGTCATTGACAGGCTATGCTGGCGGGCTTGACCGTAAAACCGCGCTGCTCAAGCTTGAGGGCGTACTACTTAAGAATTTGCTTTGACAACCGCTAAAAAAACATGGGTCGCCGACTACCTGGCACTCGGTGCACTATGGGGATCGTCTTTTTTATTTATGCGTTTTAGCGCCATTGAATTTGGCGCCATGGCTACAGCCGCCGGGCGCGTTGGAATCGCTGCCGCATTTTTACTGCCGATGGTACTCATCAAGAGATTGCTGCCTGAATTGCAGCAGCACTGGAAGAAAATTTTTTTCATGGGTATCTTTAACTCAGCCATTCCCTTTGCGTGCTTTGCCTTTGCGCTTTTGTCGATCACCACGGGGCTGTCAGCAATTTTGAACGCCACCGTGCCGATGTTTGGCGCATTGGTTGCCTGGATCTGGCTGAAAGACAAACCTGCGTTGTCAAGAGT